>JABJCF010000031.1 GCA_018665625.1 Nitrospina sp.
ATTTGTTGGTAGAAAAACTGAACGCACGTATCCTGCTTTTTGGAGTGGCATCTGAAAGCAAGTCTGCTGCGGAAATGATTGGCTTAGTAAAGGAAAAAAGTAGGGTTATTGATTTAACTGGGAAAACAGATATTCCGAAATTGACGGGATTATTGAATAGCTGTGATTATCTGGTTACAAATGACACTGGTACAATGCATTTAGCCGCAGCATTGAATACCAAAATTATTGGTTTATTTTTTGCTCATGCTCACCCTTTTGAGACGGCACCTTTTTCTTCTGGTCATCTGATTTTTCAAGCTCGTATTTCTTGTGCTCCATGTAGTTACGGTGTTCATTGTAATAATATAGTTTGTGTGGAGAAAGTTTTACCTGCACATATTCTCAATTTTGTTGAAAGTCATCTGGAGTATGGGCGTTGGGAAGTGCCAGGTGAATTAAAGAACACGGATGAGTTAAATATTTATGAAACCGTTTTATCTGCTCAAGGGATAGTAGGTCTAAGACCAATACTCAAACATGCTCTTTCTTTAGATGATGTATTCCGTTTGGCTTATGCCGTTTTATGGCGTGAGACTTTGGATGTTGAAATTAAAACGGATATTGAGGTTATTCAGGAAAATTTACAAAATTTCAGTATTTCCGATTATGACAATCTTTTAGGCTCCCTGGCTGTGAAAGTAAAACTCCTTAAAGAACTTGAAGCTTTAGGAAGTGAGGGCATACGGTTATGTGAAGGTCTTGTAAAAAATGCCTCGGGTATGCGAGCTTTGCCTGAAAAACTGGTGAGAATTGGGGAGGGTATAGATAGGATTGATGAACAAATAGAGCTACTTGGTATGACTCACCCAGAAATAAAACCCATAACGGATATGTTTTGTAAAAGAAAAGAAAATCTTATCGGAAATGACATAAGTCTATTAGGGGTTGAAAGTAGGAAATGTTACTCGTTGTTGCAGAAAGAATCTAGAAGAATGGTTGAAATACTCTCAATTCATGAAGAGCAGTTCAATGTGTGTTTAAACTATAAGACACATAACTCCATTAGCGTTTGAGTTCCTGGTAAGTAAGAGGCCATGTCCCCCTGGGCTTCCCCTTCGAGAAAACCTTGTAGAAACTCCAAAGATGCACCGCCACCTGTAGAAACAAAAAAGTTGCTGGCAAAGTAATTCCATAATTGGTAGGAGTCATTTTCCAGAAAATCAATGGATATTTGGTTTCTATTGACCGTGGCAGGGATAATTTTGCCAATTTGTCTTTTAATCATTTTCTTTAATTCGCTGCCACCGATTTTATTAAGAATGGCTGCTGAATCACCTCCACCAATAACCACCGAAAGGTTGGGATTGAGTAAAGCGCTTTTGAATAAAAGTTTAGCCAGCTCAAGAGAGCCTTCTGCATAACTAGCACATAATGGGTGATCGTAAGCACCTAAGGGGCCATTCCAAAAAACATTTTCGATCCCTTTCATTTTTTCTTCGAATTGGATCATTGTTTTTTCGCCGAGGTCTAATTGAAGTTCCTTGGTGAAGTCAGGCGATATTTTATTTTCAAACGAAGTGCTCTTGAAATCTGAAACAACTTTGTAGTCTTCGGGTAATATTATTGAAACCTTTTTCTCTTCCGCGAGGTCAATTATTTTTTCTGCCAAGTTGACATCATTTAAAAATTCTTGGTTTTCGTTTTTGTCAGTGCTGGATAATTTACCTGGGATGGTATCAATGCTAAATGGTTTAAGTAATTCCTTTTGTTGGTAAGCCATCAGGAAGGAATTAGCCATTTTGCCTCCAATAAAAATACCTTGCACACCCGTTTTTACAAACTGTTGCAGTATTTTTATTTTGTCTGTAATTTTTGCTCCACCAGCTATAACCATGGTTTTTTTTGGATTGGCCAAAACTTTACCTGCAAAAGCACCTAAACGATTAACTTCTTCATAGAGCAATACGCCAGAGACTACTTGCTTGCCATTAGCCCGCATTATTTGCGGTAATAGTTTTATGCTTTTAGTTACTCTATGGCTGCATCCAAAAGCACAATTTATATATACATCGGCAATGTCAGCTAGTTTTTCAATAAACTCTTTTCTATAAAGATCGGTGTTTTTGGGGTCGAGAAGATAACGTAAGTTGGGTAGAAACTTGATGCCTCCCGGTGGCAACCTCTTGTGCGATACAATCTCCAGAGAATGCTTCATGTGTGAATCAATGGTCTCGGGAGGGAAAATGGTGTAGGTGTCACCGTAAACTCTACGTATTAAAGTGTCGAAATGGGAACACACAAACTGAATATTAAAAACTCCGTCCCAACCTGAATGGTCTTTTTTCTTGTGGGGTCGACCTAAATGGGAACCTATAACAATTCGGCAATCCCCTTCAGTAAGCTCGTGTATTTTTTTGAATGTTAAATCTAGAAAACGTCGGATGCGAGTATCATCAGCGACTCTGTACAAACCTTTTGCTGTACTTCGGAGGGGAACATTGAAATCACATCGAATGAATATTGTTTTTCCACGGAGATCAGCTGGTTTGAGTTGGGCTAGTTGCGCCATACCAATCATATTGGAGTTTTCAGTACTTCCCATTATTAGCACCCTTTATTTACAATAAAAACAAGAGGATAGATCGATCAGCAACGTTTATCCGAGCGTTACTTTTAATTAATGTCGATAATCCTTTATTAACCGAATAAAGTTTCACTATAATTGTTTAGAGTGGTATGATGCAAACCGTATTTAGTATTATTAAGCAGCTTTAAACATATTTATTAAGCTTTGAGTAATCAGGCTTTTTTATATAAAATTTTTTCTAAACATTAATATTTTTGAGTGAACAAAAATTATTACCTATACTTTTTTAAGGCTTTCAAACTGAAAGTTAACCAAACTAAAACCTTCTTCTTTCCTTACCTCAGACCATCTATTATGGTTCCGGCCAACAAGGTCAATCAGAAATCTCCATAACCTATTGAATTATAAAGCTTCATGTTATAATTGGCAAGCTTTAGAAATTCCAATCATTGCTAAATTCGAGATTTCTGTGGAAAAGCGAAAGAAAGAAACAGGAAATTACCTATGAAAAAAACTAAAAGTGCAAAAAAAGTAATGCTGATTAATGCTCAGCATCCAGAAGAATGTCGTGCAGTTATTTTGAACAATAATGTTATCGACGATTACATTGTCGAACATTCCTCTCGTGAACAAATTAAAGGGAATGTTTACCTGGGCGTTATTAATCGAGTTGAGCCTTCCATCGAAGCGGCTTTTGTTGATTTTGGGAACAAAAAATTTGGGTTTTTGCCTTTTAAGGATGTGTTGAAAGAATCTTATGTTCATACCGGCGAAAAAAAGGCGAAAATAAGAATTCAAGATGTATTGATGAGAGGTCAAAAAATCCTTGTTCAAGTGGCGAAGGAAAGTCGTGATGCAAAGGGTCCATCATTAAATAACGCGCTTAGTATTCCTGGCCGATTCCTAGTATTGATGCAGGGGCAGGGAAGTGCGGTATCACGAAAAATTGAAGATGAATCGGAAAGAAAGAAGCTAAAGGATATTGTTGCTGATTTTAATCTTCCGGACAATCTTGGATTGATCATTCGTACTGCAGGTGTTGGAAGAAATAAAATTGAGTTACAAAAAGATCTGCAAATGCTTATTAAAGTTTGGGAGAAAATCCAAAGTTCCCTAGAAGATGACTCTACAGCAGCTCCTTATTTAATTTATCAGGAGCCTGACTTGGTCGTGAGGACAGTTAGAGACCATTATTCTAGCGATACTTCACAGATCATTGTTGACAATAGTGACGCTTATAAAGCGTTGAAGGATTTTGCAAGATTGGTCATGCCAAGAAGTAGAAATTTGGTGAAATTTTATAATGAGACCCGACCCCTATTTTCGGAATATAAAGTAGAAGAACAAATTGAGTCTATCTATGAGAGGAAAGTCTTATTACCTGCTGGTGGCTCTATTGTTATCGATATTGGTGAGGCAATGGCCTCCATTGATGTGAACTCAGGAAAAACCAAAGGTGGACTGGATTTAGAAGAAACAGCCGTAAATACTAATTTGGAAGCGGCAAAAGAAATTGCAAGACAACTTCGCTTAAGAGATCTAGGGGGCTTGGTTGTAATAGATTTTATTGATATGTATCAGAAAAAGAACAAAGCCGCTGTGGAAAAGGAACTCAAGTTATCCTGCAAAACGGATAAGGCAAGGATTAATCTTTCCAGGATTTCGAAATTTGGCCTACTGGAAATGTCCCGTCAGAGAATCTCGCCTCCTGTTAAAGAAGGGATTTTTGATGAATGTAGTAGTTGTAGGGGGTCGGGTCATGTTCGATCGACAAATTCAATAGTTTTGCTGGTATTTAGAAAAATTCAGGAATTAATAGCAAAAGGCCGGGTCAAGGTCATTGGTTTAGAAATTTCTTCTGAAATTGCCACCTATCTCTTAAATTCGAAAATGGACGTGATTTTTGAACTGAAAGAAAAATATCAAATAGACCTTAAATTTACCAGTAAACCTAGTTTATCCTTTGAAGATTTTAAATTTGAAATTTTAGAGAGGAAAGAAGAGGAACCAGAAGCCGAATCTAAAATAGCAGAAAAAAGTTATGAAAAGGCCCATTCAAAGAGTGAGTCAGGAGAGGTTCAAAAAGAAGCAAGCTCAGAAGAAACACCAAAGGCGGAATCTGAAGCTAATTCGACACAGACCAAGCGTAGATATTCAAAAAGAAAGCCTTCACCCAGAAGAGGGCAAACGCGCGGAAGAGGAAGAAGACCTTATAATCCGAGAAAAAAACCTGAAAACGAAACACCTGCCATTGCAGGTGAAGCGCAAACGAGTACGGTTGATCCTATAAAAACGGATGAGAAAAATTTCAATACATTACCAGATAAGGTAGAAGCACCTATTATACCGTTGCCGGCCCCTTTTGTAAGATCGGAAACAACAGAAAGCGAGACATCAGGTTCTGCCCCGGATGGAAATGTGAGTGAAGGATAGCCGATTCATCCAGAAATGGCACATCGGAAGCCAGTATCCCAGAACCTTGTGTCGGGTGGGGATATGTTTCTATAGGGAACCATTGCAAATTCTTTCATAAAGCCATGCTCTCTTTTGGAAAATGAACCTCCGCGAGTTACCTTGAATTTTTTTCCAAAGTTGGCATCCTTGTGCAGTGAACCAGGGTAAGGCTGATACCAACTGCTGGTCCATTCAGAAACATTTCCATTCATTCCCCAAACCCCATACTTACTTTTATCCTGATTTTTTTCAGTAGTAGAGATCACTTTTTTTGAGAAGTTGGCGTATTCCTTGTTAAATTCATTACCCCAAACGAACAGGCGACTGTCTGACCCTCTGGCGGCTTTTTCCCACTCATATTCTGTCGGCAATCTCTTACCAATCGCCTGGCAGTAGGAGTCTGCCTCAAACCAACTGACTCCACGTACAGGCTCGTTGATGACTTGGGTTGAATATTTTGCCAAGGGTTTGAATTTTATAAAATCTTCATAAGTGGTTTCGTATCGATCTATATAGAAAGTTTTTAGGTGAAAGGTTTGTTTGGGTTGTGCATTGAGCCCTGCAGTCTTATCAGACATGAATGGAATTAGAGAGGATGATGGATCAAACCCCAGAGTGAATTCTCCCGCTGGTATTTCAACCATTTCTATGCGCTTTTTTTCATTGCAGGACAATAAAATTACGGCAATAAATAGAATGTAAAGATGTTTAATCAATGAATATCTGTAGAGGAACCCATATTTCGAGCAAGTCTGGAATCAGAAGTATTAAAGGGGAATTGATCGCTTCCATTTTCTGCCAGGACATACTCCACTGTCAAGCAAGCTGCCTGTTGTCTTGAACACATTTGTGTTCTGCAGTCTTGATCTTTTTTTCCGCAGTAATAATTTAATATCCGCATTTTCATAAATCCTTCATCCCCAAGTTTAACAATATAAACGTTTTTTTTGGATTCAATATTATGGGTTCGGGTGCGATAGTTGTACCAGCCTGAAAATTCTTTGTTTATTAAACTTCCAAAAGAAATTTTATCCTCTATATACCCATTTTTAGGGGCATTTTTGACTTCTTCAAAATCCACAGGGCCAAGATTAAGGACTCCTGTTTTTCCTTGTGGATTTGTTGCACCCCCATTGGCAATAATTTTTGTTCGACTGAAACCCAGATCCCATTCTATATTTTGAAAGGTTTGTTTTTCAGCTTCTCCCTCTGCAACTAAATGAGTTTTGCCTGACGAAAAATCTACTAGCATCCAAGAATCTTTGTCTTTTGCGTTAACTTGAATTACAGGATTTTGCGTACTGATCTTCTTCAATGTTTTTGGGGGTAGGGGGACGGTTTCAAATTCCTCAATGTTATCGATCATATAATTTAATGCAGTATGAAAAATTAAGGTCGCCCCTAATAACATCAGGAATATTTTTGGAGTAGCATTCATAAAATACAGTTTAACACAGCCGGATTATTTTGACGGGACGCTCATCTTAAGTTTAGATAAATCCTGGGAAAAATTAAGGGGATCGCTAAACAGTGACTTATCAAGTGTAAAGAAAAAATGACCTAAATATCAATAAGTTGTAAAAAGCTTTTCTTTTCACAGTGTTTAATTTAATGTATATTTAAATGGTATCTGTTTAAAAAACTTCGAATAAATCATGCCTCAAGACCGTTATTTTAGCTACAAAAAATCTCAAATTGAAAGCTTTGTAAAAACTGAATTTAAGAAGAAATTTCGTTCCGCAGCGAAGATATCTATAAGGAAACGACAGAAATTTATAGATGAAATGACCCGCAAGGTCAGCAAGCGTTTTGGGAAGGATATATTATTTTTAATCGATTTTTCTAAACAAGGGTTTTGTGCTGTTATTTCTCCTGTACATACAGAATCGACAGATAAAGGTAAGTTGAGCCAGTCTTTTTCCCATCCTCAGGTTTTTTACACCACGCATTGTATAGATAGATTTAGCGAAAGAATGAACACCGATGAGAATGTCATAATTCAATTGGATGCTTATTTTAATGAAGCCATTTTATCTTTTGGAGAGAACCCAGGTTTTTTGACTTGTTCAGATGGAGTTTTTGCTTGCGAACTTGAAAACGAGAGATTTATTATAAAAACCTTTTTAAATTTTGATTTATTGAGTGATGACCAGATTAAACAATTTTATGGTTCAGATATGATTTCCATGCTTCCGCAGGAATACACTGCCGAAAATATCTCTGGTGCTGATTTTATAATTGAAGATGAGCAAGCGCTCCCACAAAGTAAACCGCAAGAGCTTTCTTAAGCGCACCTTTGTAAAAGGTGAGTTCAAATTTTCTCCTTTTTGTTGAAGTGTATCTAAATGATCCAGGTTTTTAATGTTGTAAAAATGTATGACGGGTCCAACCCCGTGTTGGATGACGTTTCTATGGAAATTGCCAAAGGTGAGTTTGTTTTTCTCACAGGTCCAAGCGGTGCAGGTAAGACAACAATTTTAAAAATTTTATTTGGTTGGGAACACTTCGAAAAAGGACAGGTTTTAGTTCAGGGTATTAATGTTGGAAAACTAACCTATAGAAATATCTATACACTAAGAAGATCCATGGGGGTTGTATTTCAAGATTATAAGCTGTTACCTAATAAAACAGTTTTTGAAAATGTATCGTTTGCACAAGAAGTAATTGGACGAGATAGAAAAACAATTAGGTTTAAAACATGGGAAGCATTGAAGAATGTAGGGCTGACCCCGAAAAAAGATGCTTACCCTGCTTACCTGTCCGGAGGTGAGCAGCAAAGAGTCGCTATTGCTCGCGCAATGGTAAATTCACCTTCTATTATTCTCGCAGATGAGCCAACGGGAAACCTTGATCCGGATATATCGATTGAAATATTTAAACTGTTCGAAGAATTGAATCATAAAGGTGCCACCATAATCTTTGCGACTCATAGCCAGGATATTATCAGGCTGAGAAACCATCGGGTTATTAGTTTGAACCGGGGGAAAGTGGTTACTTCTTGAGGAATTTATGCAGACTTTATTAAGTGGGTTTAGAACCACTCTTTCAAACATTTTAAATAATAGGCAAATCTTTCTTCTCTCTGTTGCTACTATAACTATTTCCATTTCCATTTTGGGTTTGTTCTTGTTGCTGTTTTTTAATCTTAATGGATTTCTTTCCAAGTGGAACAGTCAAGTTCAACTCATAGTTTACCTGGAAGATGATATTACGGCGGCTCAAAGAGGGGCTTTGAAAGGTATTATTTCTAATGCTCCGAATATCGAGTCTATGGCAGAGGTTTCCCGCCAAAAAGCTTGGGCTGAATTTCAATCTAATATATCAGAAAATTTAAAGCCCTTAATGGATTTGGATTTTAATCCTTTGCCCGCATCCTACAAGATAAAGTTCAAAAATACTGAAAGCCGATTAGCTCATATACGGGAACTATCTAATGAAATTAAAGGCAAGAGTGGAGTCGAGTCAGTAGAGTATGGAGTAGAGTGGATTGAAAGATTTGAAAAGTTCATGGTCTTTTCCCAGGTATTCCTTTTTTCAATGGGGGCTCTTTTGTGTTTGGCTCTTACCTTGATTATTTCCAATACCATTCGTCTTTCGATTTACTCCCGGCAAGCTGAGATAGAACTGATGCTTTTGATTGGTGCAACGCCGAGGTTTGTCAAAATCCCGTTTTTATTAGAAGGAATGTTACAAGGATTAATAGGTTCGATTTTGGCTCTTTTTCTGATAGGAGGAGCTCATTTTTATTTAAAAAGTGAATTTCAATCGTCTATTGAATCTATGGCAATGGAAATTGAGTTTATTGCAGAACCATTTTTGCTGGGGTTGGTGGGTATGAGTGTTTTTGTAGGCTTTATGGCAAGTTATATTTCCACCTTTCAGTTTCTTCGCATGTTAAATAAAAAATGAAAAAAAATCTTTTAATTCTAACTACTATTCTTCTTTTTTACTCATTTATGGGAATAGGCTCTCCCGTATTTGCGGCCAAGAAAAATGTTGGAGAAATTGATACGCTTTTAAAAGATGAGCAATCTGAACTGAAGGCGTTGAGGAAAAAAATTGCACGGCAAGAAAATGCGATTTCAAAAGCGGGTAAAAAAGAGTCTACCGTACTAAAAAACCTTCAAAAAATTGGTAACCAGCTAAAACTTAAAAAGAGAGAGCTGAATATCTATAAATGGAATATCAAAAATAATCAGAAAAAAATTTCAAGTCTGCAACCTCGTCTTGAAAAAGCCGAGCAGAAAATTAAATCTCACAAGAAGATTTTAGGGCTTCGTCTTCGATCTATGTATAAGGAAGGGCCTGTATTTCCTTTGAAAATTGCATTTTCATCCAGTAATGTTAATGATTTGTTGCAACGGTTTAAGTATATGGATTTGATTGCTCGGAAAGATTCTGAGTTGCTTCGTGAATATAAAAATCGATTGGAACAAATCAAGGAGGATAAAAGATCCTTATACGCTGTTCGTGCAAAATTAGTTAAATTGGAAAAAAATACGATATCCAAGAAAAAGGAAATCGAAAAAGGAAAAAGTGAGAAATCCGCTTTTTTGAAGAAAATTAAAAGGAAGAAAAACTTAAGCGTAAAAGTCAGGAAAGAGTTGGTAGCAGCCTCCAATAATTTAAATAAACTGATCGATAAACTTCTTGTGAAGCTTGTTTCGGGAGAGGGTTTAGATATATCTGATAAAAAAGGTAGGCTCAAGCTTCCGTTAAGAGGGAAAATCCTCAACAAGTTTGGCCGGAAAAGAGTTAAGGAATATGACTCTTATATTGTTTATAATGGTATTAACGTACGGGCTAAAAAGGGTTCTCAGGTTAAAGCTATTTTTGATGGTAAAGTTTTGTATACAGGAGAGCTTGAGGGATACGGAAATCTTGTGATAGTGGGTCATGGTAAAGAGTACCACTCTCTTTATGGTCATTTAGACACCATAAACGTTTCTCCAAATAAGGTTGTTCGCACGGGAGATGTAATTGCCCTTAGTGGTGACTCGGGGTCCCTGGATGGTGAGACCCTTTATTTTGAGTTGAGAAAAAATGGTAAACCTATTGAACCCGTTCCCTGGTTCAAGATGGCCAAAAAATAAAATTATAATCATTCTGGAGATCATATTTTGAACTGGTTAAATAACTCAATTAAAACCATTGTGTGTGGCACCGTTTTAATTTTTAGTTTGTTTACATCGGCAACCTTGTTTGCTGAGGAGGAAAAGGACAAACAAAATGCCTATAACAAGCTAAAGGTGTTTTCAGAAATTCTTTCCCTTATTGAGTCTAATTATGTTGAACCCATTGAAAACGACTCCATGATTGAGGGGGCCATTAATGGAATGGTTAAATCTCTTGATCCTCACACAAGCTATATGCCACCTGCCTCATATAAAGAAATGCAGGTAGAAACTACAGGGAAATTTGGCGGATTGGGTATTGAAATTAGCATCCGTGATGGAGTTCTTAACGTTGTTTCACCCATTGAAGAGACTCCAGCTTTTCGAGTGGGAATAAAACCCGGCGATAAAATTATTAAAATTGAAGATGAATCAACCCTTGATATGACTCTACAGGATGCCGTATCTCGATTGCGAGGAGAAACAGGATCCCCGATAACTATAACCATTTTTAGAAAAACTTTTAAACAACCCAAAGAATTTACAATTGTCCGAGATGTGATTAAAGTCCGCAGTGTTGTTCATAAACTCTATCAAGACGATATTGGTTATATCAAAATAAGAAGTTTCTCAAAAAATACTAGCAACGACCTTGATAAAGCTTTAGATGAATTAGGTAAAAAAGGAATTACCAAATTAATCCTTGATGTGAGAAACAATCCCGGTGGATTATTGAATCAAGCGGTAGAGGTTACTGACCGGTTCTTAAACAGGGAAAACCTAATTGTTTATACCAAAGGTCGCTCTGATGAACAGAATATGCGTTTCACCAGCCACGACAAGGTAGCAGGGGTTTCTTACCCGATGATCATTCTTGTAAATAGTGGAAGTGCCAGTGCGTCAGAAATTGTTGCCGGAGCTTTGCAGGATCTTAATCGTGCAGTGATATTGGGTACACCCACCTTTGGGAAAGGATCGGTGCAAACTATCATTCCTCTAAGTGATGGTTCAGCCCTAAGGTTAACAACAGCAAGATATTACACCCCCAGTGGACGTGTGATTCAGGAAAACGGGATTGAACCTGATATTATTGTGGAAATGAAACCGGTTAAAGAGCTTGATAAAGAAGATGGTAAAGCGGAAGAATCCGAAGAAAAAGTAAGGTTACGCCGATTTTTGCGTGAAAAAGATTTAAAAAAGCATTTGAAAGGAAAAAGCAGTATTGAAGGTGCAGAAAATGAAAAAGACGTTTCCCATGAAACTCCCAGTGAATTGGAGGAAGTGGAAAGTAAGAAATTGAGCGATGATTTGAAAAAAGACAACCAGCTTCAGCAGGCTGTATCGTTATTATCAGGTTGGGAAGTAATGAAAAAAATGTTCAAGAACTTAAAAGTTGATGCTCCAGATCCGGGTAGCAGAATTAGTATGAAATAGCGGATATGCTAGTTCTTGGATTAGAAACATCATGTGATGATACTGCAGCTGCAGTCCTTAAAGATGGGAATAAGCTCTTATCGAATATCATAAATGACCAAAGTAGTATTCACTCCAAATATGGAGGAATTGTTCCTGAGCTTGCAGGGCGTTCCCATATCGATGAGCTCCATAGAGTAATTAATCAATGTCTCCAATCTGCCAAGGTTGAGTTAAGGGACATAGATTTAATCGCAGTCACCATGGGCCCCGGGTTAATAGGTTCCTTGCTTGTTGGTGTGAATGCCGCAAAGGGAATATCCTATGGTTTAGATATCCCATTGATAGGGGTCAATCATCTTGAAGGCCATCTTCTCGCCATTTTTCTCCAGGAACAAATCAAATTTCCTTTTATTTCTCTTGTGGTTTCTGGAGGCCACACCGATTTATATCGCGTAGACAACTTTGGTAGTTATAAAATTCTGGGTAGAACCCGGGATGATGCGGCCGGAGAATCTTTCGATAAAGTGGCTAAAATGCTAGGACATAAATATCCCGGCGGCCCCATAATTGAAAAGATTGCCAAAGAAGGGAATAAAGATGCGCATAAATTTCCAAGAGCTTACCTTGAAAAAGACTCGCTTGATTTCAGTTTTAGCGGGGTAAAAACTTCTGTTAAGACTTTTATTAATAAAAAACAAAAAAACAATATTCCTGGATTGTCCGATCAGGATATTGCCGCTGGTTTTCAAGAGGCTGTTGTAGAAGTTTTATCAAAAAAAATTATTATGGCCTGCCAAAGGGAAGGCCTGTCGCGAGTTGTTGTGACAGGTGGCGTTGCAGCAAATGGAGCCCTTAGAAGAGCTGTGGCATTGGAGTGTAATAGTGCAGGCTATGAATCGTGGTTTCCCGACCCTATATATTGCACTGATAACGCAGCTATGATCGCCTGCGCTGGTTTTCAAAAATATAATGCTTTCCCAAATTCTAAAGCAGACTTGTTAAACCTTGATGCTACTGCCAATTTATCTTTGGCCTGATTTTGGCTTTGCGTAAACCGAAGATTGGCTAATCGTAGGATTATTTTTATGCATGCATTGGTGACGGGAGGAGGCGGGTTTTTGGGAAGTGGTATTACCAACGCACTTCTCAAACAAGGAAATGAAGTCTCAATAATTGGGAGAGGACATTATCCGCATTTGTCTCCATCTGTGAAGAGATTGCAAGGTGATATAAGAGACCTTGAATTTGTAAATAATTCCTTAAAGAAGGTTGATGTTGTTTTTCATACTGCCGCTATTCCAGGGATATGGGGGCGGGATTTTTTCAGCATCAATGTCCAGGGAACAGAAAACCTAATTAAGGCTTGTCGAAAAAATTCAGTTCAAAAACTTGTTTTCACAAGTTCTCCCAGTGTTGTTTTTGGGCGCTCAAGTCTTGAAGATGCTGATGAATCTACTCCCTATCCAGAAAAATATTTATGCGAGTACCCTCGAACAAAAGCCCTTGCAGAGAAAATGGTTTTGCAGGCCAATGATGCCCGTTTGGCTACTGTTGCCATCCGCCCTCATCTTATCTGGGGACCCGGTGATCCACATTTAGTTCCCCGTTTAATAGATAAAGCAAAAAAAAA
>JABJCF010000271.1 GCA_018665625.1 Nitrospina sp.
CGGCCAACCAGATGACAACTGTATGGGATGACGTTGCGGACTGGTGGGAGAGCGATGAAGTGCAAAACGTGCTCCATCAATTTCGCGATCGCTTTTCATACATACCAAAAAATCCAATTGACGAACTTGTAACTATTTTTAAAGAGATAGCATAAAAAGGTGGGTTCAAGAAGGGATCGATAAATATTTTTTCACTCCACATTTTTTATAGGTGCTAAATTGAATTTTATAAAATATGTTCTACCATTTCACGGATAACACCTTCTCCGCGCGATGCCTTTAAAACCTGTTTAGCAGCATTTTTCACCTGATCTGAGGAATCAGAGGGCGCAAAGCTTTTTCCAACAAAATTAAGTAAGCCTATATCTTTTTTTGAGTCTCCTGCATAACAGACCAAATTTTTATCCAAGCTATTTTCTTCGGCAAGTTTTTTAAATGCGCTTAGCTTATCCTTACACCCCTTGACTAGAAAATTGGGAGAAAACCTTCGATTAACATAATCACAAAATTCATTGTCTTCGCCTGTTATAAAACCTATTTTAAATCCGGCACGCTTTAGTTCAAAAATAGCATCAATATCATCAAAGAGAATCCGCTTGGTTTCATTACCTGAAGAATCTATATAAACTGAACCATCAGTAAGAACCCCATCTATATCAAGGAAAATAACTTCGATCACTCTTTTCTCCTTTTTAAGGCATTCATAAGATCAAATAATTTTTTTAATATTATTTTATAAGCCAATCATATTTCTCATTTTCACTCTTCACCATTAGATACTATGCTATAGCATCATATGAAATGTTAAAATAAGAAGTCATCCAATTTAACTGTTTTTTGAAAATCTCAATTCCCTCGTCATCTCGATACGCCTGGAAAATAAAAGGTCCTTTGAAATCTACTTCTTTCAACTTTTTGAAAAACATATCAAAATCAGCATTTCCACTTCCGAGAATCACAGGTCCGCCGTTAAGTTCGCGGTCCTTTACATGAATATCAGTTACAAGATTTCCATAAGTATCGAACTCCTCTATTGGGTCATAACCCAATGCGGCGCTATTTCCAATATCGTAATTCACAGTGATCCGGTTGGAATCAAATTTACTTAATAAGTCCGCAAAAGGTTGAGGTGCCAAGTCAGTCTCCAGTGACAAGTTGATTTCTTTCCGTTCAGCATCTGGTAAAATTGTAAGAATTTTATTCACAAAACGATCAACTGCTTCTTTATTGCCGAGGGATGACTGGTCTACACATGGAATTACGATATCTGTTATTCCTAGCTTGGAGGAGGTCTCCAATAAATTAATCAACACATCTTTGCTTTTTTCTGCTGTCTTTTCATTCGTGGAATGCAATGGGGCTTCCATAAAATAGTCTGCACAAATAGTTTCAACTGAAACATCCGTCCTATCGCAAACCTCCAATATTTCTTCCACTCCACCAGCTTTAAGCAATGGATTTTTCTTGGCATCGTTGTAATCAAGTATAAACTCAATGCAATCCAAACCAATTTGTTTGGCGATCTCAAACTCTTTTTGCCAATAGTCTACAGGATGCGCCTGATAACGACCTTGGTACTTTGGCAAAAGACGACCCTGCATGACACCTATTTTATTTTTTATCATTGGAGTTTCCAAGAAAAACACTTCAATTGCTGTGGCGAATTACTTTATCTGCTCCCCACTTTTCAGCATATTTTTCTGTTGCTATCCTCAAGGCTTCCTTTTTGCTGGAACTTGATTCCAAGCTTTTAAAATACCATGTTACATATTCTCCAATTCGTTGACTTGCCTTTCCATCGCGAAAAGGATACAACTGGTCCAAAATGGGGGACACATCTCCCAAGGTTGGATTGCTTTCCGGGTTTTTGGAGTATTCCAAAACAGCATTTTTTAAGGATTCCATATCATAATAAACACAACGATTGGGCCCCAATGCATGTAGCTAGAAGCATCTTTTTTGCACAAATGTGTATGCTTGAAACTTTCTCTATTCTAAAAAAGGTGCTGGTTTTTTTTACTGGTTCTGCTATCTCCCTTTTCTCAAATTAGCCATGCTGGGGTTTTCACCTTCTATATCTGGAAATACTTTTTTTCTTAGAAGTTTTCTCAAAGAAATATACTCTGGAATAATAGAGTTTTTATTCTTCTTA
>JABJCF010000272.1 GCA_018665625.1 Nitrospina sp.
CTCCTGAATATGGATTACATACAGGATAGAAAGCTTAACGTGAGTGGGACACTTTTACTCCGCCACAACAAAAAATATATCAACGGCTCACTGGTACATTATTGCTCCGCCGTTCTCAATGACGGGATTGGTAGCCGGACTTGTTGTAACACTTACTATGATTGCATTCGATTGGAGCCGTGTGAGCGGCATCCATTCCGGTATCATAGGTCTAATCGTCAACATGGGCATTTGTCTTTTGGGTATGGTAAAAAACAAACCTTTTATTAGGGAATAATAGAAAACAAAAATGTATCGAATATTATAGAAGGGGACAATCGGCTTTTTCGGGGGAGAACATAAAATGGACAAGGTCATAGATTATTTAAAGCCTCCTATTATTCAAATCAGCGCCAAAATGACCGTATTCGAGGCGTGCAAGAGAATGAAAAAATATGAGGTGGGTGCCATTTTGGTCACGGAGGGGAAAAATTATGTCGGGATTTTTACGGAAGCGGATTTATTGAAAAAAGTGGTAGCGAAAAATGATTTTCCTGGTAGCACCATTGTTTCTGATGTGATGACAAAAGATATTTTTTATATAGATTCAGAGGCATCCATGGTAACCGCTTTCCTCAAGTTGCAGACAAAAAACATTCGTCATTTGGTGGTTAAGGACAAGAAAATTGTAGCGGGTGTTTTATCTATAAAAGATGTTGCAAAATATTATGTGCATAAATTCAGCAATTCTTAATCAGTCTGAAATTTTAAATTTTAAAATTCAAGAAAAAATAAATCCCTGGTTTTTTTTGAAAACCTCACCGCTGATATTTTACTCGTTATTTCTGACGGCATTCATATCCTGACTCAAAGCACAGACCATCTGGTGTTCTGCCCTCGGCCACAGTTTTAAGAAGAGGAAGCGCGTGCTCCTTCCAACCTAGCCCAAAAGAATCCGCTGCAGATTTCAAACGTATATTGTAATGACGAAGTTTTAATTGAGTGCCACCCTCACCCGTGGGTTCCAGTAAAATTTCAACTGTGGATTCATCTGGTTCTAGTCCCTCAATTCCACCCCAGTTAAAAACTACTTTTTCATAAGGGATGACTTCTACATAATGGCCACGACAGTCTGCCGTTTCGTCATTTTTGGCGACCCGAAAAACTCCACCAGGCCTGGGCTCTGCTTCGACAATTTCTCCATACCATTCCTTCATTTTTGATTCTACGGTCAAATATGCAAATACAGTTTCGGGTTTGGCATTAATATAAATTTCACGTGTAAGTTCAATGGAATCGGTCATTTTTTTCTCCCTTTTTTCTTTTCTTCTTTTTCTGCGGCCATTTTTAGTTTTTCAAGCCTTGGGTCCCAAAAACTTTCAAGTAAAGCTTTTAAGTGAGAAAACCCTTCGGGTCGTACTCGATAAATCCTGCTGGTTCCTGCGCGGCGCTCAATAATGAGTCCGGTATTTTTGAGAACCCCAAGGTGTTGCGAAACCGCAGACCGAGTAATGCTCTTAAACTTTTCCGCGATTTTCCCGGCCGACAACTCAGATTTTTGCAGCAACTGCAATATTGCAAAACGATTGGGTTCAGCCAGAGCTTGTATGGTTTTAAACATGCCTAAATGTTAGCAAAGGCTTACGTAAGTGTCAACTTAAATAAAAGAGTTGGGGGATAAATAATTATTGTCTGAAGTGGGGAATAGAATTTGCTAGTGGTAATTGCGTTTTACCGGTATTAATGTGTCTTTACTAATTCTTAAGATTTTTATAACTACAATAAATGGCGAATTTATTAATTCTTTCAAGGGTCGCATTAGTTTTTCTTTTGTCACTTGGAATTGGCGGGTTTTTTATTTACTCACTGGAAAGCAGGCGGGAGCTTGAATCTCGCGCAATGGCAACTCAAATTGCCAGCTCTCATGCCAAATCCTTGGAAAAACAACTTTCCCATTCTCTTTCTGCAACCTTGGCTCTCGCCACGATTTTAAAGGAGGATAGCAGTTTCCCTAATTTTGATAGAGTGGCCGCCGACTTGATTGAGCGTTATGGGGGAATCAGCAATCTGCAATTAGCCCCCAATGCTGTTATTAGTAAAATTTTTCCCTTAAAGGGGAACGAACTAGCCGTTGGGCTTGATTTAAAAAAAATCAAAGAGCTGTTGCCGCTATTGAGGCTAAGGAGCTAACGGTTGAAGGTCCATTTAACTTAATGCAGGGAGGGATTTCCGTAGTAGGCAGGTATCCGGTATTCCTCAAAGAAAATAAAGTTGGCGAAGAGAAGTTTTGGGGCTTCACCACTGCCTTGATCGAGTTGGCACCCTTATTGGCATTGGTGGACATTCACGGGTTGGTTGCAAAAAATTACCATTTCAAATTATTCAATGCTGTTTCAAAAATAGTTGACCAAAAAATTATAGCCCAGTCCAGTGATGAAATTTTGGAAAATCCAGTTTCAGTGGATATCCAGGTCCCAAATGGAAAATGGACTCTATCTATTTCTCCTAAATCGGGTTGGTACCCTTTTTATTACCTTATATGGGAAGGAATTTTAGTTTTGATATCTTGCGTAGCTTTGTCTTATATGGGATATAGACATTTTTGCAGAACTGAAGATCTAAAAACGGCCAACCTTAAATTGACTCAGGAGGTGGGTCAACGGATGCAAGCTGAAAGAAGAGTAATGATATTTGCAGATACCTTGCAGGACAATAATAGAGAATTAGAAAGTTTTGCATCCATCGCGTCACACGACCTTCAAGAACCTCTTAGAAAAGTCATAATTTTTGGAGATCTGTTATTAGAAAGAACAAAAAACCTGGACTTAAAAAGTAAGGAATACATAAATCGTATGCAAAAGGCCTCAATGAGAATGCAGGTTTTTATTACCGATTTACTGAATTATTCAAAAATATCGGCAGGCCGGGAATTTGAGACCATCCAAACAGAACAAATATTAAAAGAGGTAATTGAAGATCTCGAAGCTAGAATTTCAGAATCTGGAGGTATTATTGATTTAAAAGATATTCCAGACTTGGAAGCGGATCCCTTTCAGATGAAACAATTGTTTCAAAATTTAATGAGCAATTCTCTTAAATATCATAAAGAAGGGGTTCCTCCTGTTTTAAAAATTTATGGTCGTTCACAAGAGGAGGGCAAGGTCCATATATTCTTTGAAGATAATGGGATAGGCTTTGAAGATAAATATATACAACGGATTTTTCAACCCTTCCAGCGTTTGCATGGAAGAGGTGCATATGAAGGGACAGGTATGGGCCTTGCCATTTGCAAGAAAATTATTGAACGTCACAAAGGGGAAATCATTGTAAAAAGCACTCCCGAAAAAGGGTCCATTTTTCAGGTGATTTTACCTGCAAAGCAATCTCATTAAATATAACCCCATTTTTGCTCGCAAGCATGTTTTGCAGGAATGCTAATTGCTTGTTGCTCCACTCCAAGGTATGATAGCCGCCGAAAATAAAATTCAACTTTTTTTAAATTTATGACTGATTCTGAAAAATCACAATACGATCAGAGCGGTGTTTCCAGCCAGGGTGCAGAGACCGCTTTATCTGGTTTGCTCAATCACGTTTTACCAACACGAAGGTTCAGTGATCGCTATCCACTAGCTGCCGATATCGGATACTTTGCAAATGTCATCGACCTGGGCAATGGCGAAGGCATTGCCTTTGGAACAGATGGTGTCGGGACCAAAATTATGGTCGCAGAATTGCTCAACCGATATGACACCATAGGAATTGATTGTGTGGCAATGAATGTGAACGATGTAATTTGTGTGGGCGCGCGCCCCGTCAGCATGGTCGATTATATTGCCTGTTCGCATACCGACTCTGAAGTTTTTAGTCAACTGGGTCAGGGTTTAGCAGAAGGTGCACGGCAATCGAACATAAGTATTTCCGGGGGCGAAATTTCCCAGATAAAAGAAATTATATCAGGCATCGATCTCATTGGTGCCTGTATCGGTCACGTTTCACTCGACAAGGTCAATACGGGTAAAGATATAAAACCTGGAAACTTGATTGTCGGCCTGGCATCGAGTGGTGTTCATTCCAATGGGCTGACTCTGGCTCGACGCGTATTGTTGGGGGAAACCCTGGAAGAACAGAAATCTCGCGTTAATGATTACGAAGAGTTTCTTGGCCAGACTTTGGGCGAAGCTTTATTAGAACCCACACGGATATATGTAAAGCCAGTAATGGAAATGCTCGATTCAGGAATCGACCTAAAGGCAATGGTCCATATAACCAGTGGCGGATTTTGTAACCTAAACCGTGTGGAATGTGACAACATCCGTTTTGTCATCGACACCTTGCAACCGGTCCATGAAGTTTTTAACCTCATTCAGGATAGGGGCGGGGTGAGCGAAGCAGAAATGTTTGAAGTTTTCAATATGGGGACCGGATTCTGTCTCATTGTAGAAGGGACGAAGGAAGTGGAAGCCATCGCCGAAATTTGTAAAACACATGATCTTCCTTGTCAGGTGATCGGTCAGGTAGAAGGTTGTCAGGGTAAAGAAGTGACCCTTCCGCAAAAACAACTTACTGGAAAAGGCAGTAGATTTTCTTAGCCTACCCTTTTATGTTTGGTTTTGAAATTTCTGAAAGCCAGAAACTAAAGTTCAACTCCTTTTGCAAAGAACAAGAATGCGAGCCCTATCCGGTTTTTCTTGCCACCTTGCAGGCTCTAATTTTTCGCTACTCCTCCCAAAAAGAAATTGTAATAGCGACTCGAACTACCCCCGGTTTTTCTTCACTTAAATTAACCCAATATATTTCCCATCTAGATGGTTCCCTGACCTTTAGGCAACTATTAGACCATGCCAGGAAAAAAGAAAGTATTTATTCCGGTCTTGATTCTACCCCCGAGGAAATTTTTCTGGAAGCATTTGAACCGAAAGAACCAGGGCGCGCACCTCTATTTAAAATATTGCTGAACGTTTGGGATAGTTCTGTTTTATCGCGAAATGTGGTTTTACCTCAAGACCTGGAATCTTTAGAACCTCTTGTGGTTATCGACATAAAGCAGAAGGATAAAGTTTTTAAAGGAAGAATCGGGTGCAACATCGAATTATTTGATGATGGTTTGTTCTCCCGTTTTACCGACCATTACACAAACCTTTTGCAAAGCGCGATTTGTGATCCCGAACAAATTATTGCAAAAATGACTCTTCTGTCTAAAGAAGAGTATGAAAAAACGGTTAACACTTGGAACGCTACCCAGGCAAACTTGCCGGGCGATGGAATCATTCATCACTATATTGAAACGATAGCAAAAGAATATCCGCAGGACACAGCGGTGGAACTGGCGGGTGAAACTTTAACCTATTCAGAGTTAGATAGCAGAGCCAACCGGCTGGCAAATTATTTGCAAACGGTTAATGTGGGCCCCGATTGTTGTGTGGGTATTTTTATGTCACGGTCTTTTGATAGTGTGGTGGGTATTCTTGCGATTCTAAAAGCCGGGGGGGCTTATGTGCCTTTAGACCCAGCTTATCCTGATGAAAGGTTGCAGGCCATTTGGCAGGAAATGGATTCCCCTATTTTAATAACGCAATCTGATTTAAAAAATA
>JABJCF010000273.1 GCA_018665625.1 Nitrospina sp.
AAATTATCTTATATCCAAGGTATCGGTTTTCGACGTAAGCTCGAGAGAGCGTTGCTAGCTATTGCAATCAACAGAATCATACCGCCAAGCAAGGTATATCCTCCCACTGTCTCGCCAAGGAAAAGCCATACCCAGAATGGGCCAAAAACGACTTCAGTCATGGAAAGCAGAGCCAATTCTGCTGAAGGGACTGTTTTTGAGCCCAAGGTATATAGGATAAGTCCCGCACCAACCTGGAAAACACCCAAAGCCAAAGCAATCAAAATGTCGCTCTTCGGAACATCAAGCCCGTATCCTTTAATCTTACATAATGCCCCAGCGATAATAATAGCAAAAAGACCGGCCAGAAAAACAGTGGGTAACATGTCTTCTAATTTTTTCCAACGCAGAGAAATCGTAAAAACCGCAAAACCTAGCGCAGATATCAATGCAGCTACATTACCAATCATCCGACCTATTGAAATTCCTTCCCAAACCATGATAACAATACCCACTAATGCAGCCATCATGGATATCCACGTTGCGTTTCGGACGTGTTCTTTGAGGACCAACCAACCGAGTACCGCCGTGAAGAATGGTGCTGCAGCATATAAAAACATGGCATTCGCAACCGATGTTTCCTGGATAGCTAGGATGCCGCCCGAAAAAGCGAAAACCAACGAAATTCCACCAACTCCCCCAGCCAAGCCAGCCCTCTGGATAATAGGAAAAGGATTGCCTCGAGCTCTCAACGTTAAGACTAACAGTAATAAAGGGGTTAACGCTAGGGAACGAAAAAATAGAATTTGCCATACATTGGCGACTTCAATGTGGCGGATCCCCAGTCCCATGGAGGACCAGCATATTCCAGCCGCCAGCACCAGCAACACACCGCTACGATAGTTAATTTTTGTAGATGACATATAGGGCTTGACCGACTCTTAAACTATTTTTTCTATATCGTTTTTTAAGTAAATACGACTGGATTAGAATAGTTGAATATCCGCTGACAATAATAACTTATTAAGCAAAAAGATATAATTTAAATTTTTGCAAGGGTAATTCCTTAATCAAATGGATTGAGACTGAGGATTGTTTGCAAAGGTTAACAGGTAATAATTTGTTTATGTGCTTTAAGGTTTTGTTCCAATTGCTTTAAAAAACGTGTAGCAAAAAACACCATCTTGTTCAGTTGTTCTGTATAATGCCCTTATTCCATCATCAAAAGTTGTTCCACTAATTAATCCTGCTGCAATAGAGGATTCTCGTACACCTTCAATCATTGCCGTGAAAGTATTCTTTGTGAAGCCATCCACAAGCTCAGGCCTACTTGAATCAACATAAACCATTCGTGGAGAAACGTTTACAGAACTGAAACCTGCAGCTTTTAAGAGAGGATATATCTCTCTACCTATATTGGCATTTCCACCTGTTAGTTTTTGCAATTCTACCTGACATTGAATTGCTTTTTGTGCCGCTTGACTGTCAGGGTAGAAATAAGTCGATCCATGGTCTCCTTCGATAACAGTGATTGTTCCACCAACTTTTAAAAGACTTAACATGATAGACAAGGCGTTATCAGGTTGAGAAAGATGTTCCAAAACATGACACACAAAGACGTGGTCAAAAAGTTCTGTCTCTAATCCCAAATTGAAAATGTCGGCACATAGAAATTGAACGTTGTTTAAGCCACCGTTTTCAATTTTTCCTCGGGCTTCTACAATAGATTCCTCAGATATATCAATAGAAATAAAAGATGCATTTGGGCTTTTTCGTGCTAGTGTAACTGTTTGAGCGCCAACACCACATCCGACTTCCAAAATTCTGCTTCCGCCCGGAAAATATGTGTCCGAATGTAGCAGTTCAACCAAACTATTTGCTTGATCTTTCAAGCGCCTTTTTTCTCTTGAATCATATCCGTGAACATATCCTTTACACATTACGTCTCTCCATTTGCTGAAAATACAAGGAAGTTGTAATGATAATATTTTACTATTTCCCGTTAATTCCCAATTTTAATATTAGTAGAACAATACGCAAATTGTAAAGATTAAGACTGAAGATTGTTTAGAAAGGTTAACGGAAAGGACG
>JABJCF010000274.1 GCA_018665625.1 Nitrospina sp.
ACCAATACCTTTTTACCTCGTTTAGACAAGGCATAAGCAAGGTTAGCCACGATGTTTGTTTTACCAACACCGCCTTTACCACTACTGACTGCTAGAACCCTCAGACCCGATTCGCTCATGTCACCGTATGTCATTCTTTTTAAAGTACTTGCTTGCCCACCTAATATCATATTCTAATCCCTTAATTTATCTTGAAATCAGTTAAAAATCAAACTTATTACCTTATCAGGCCTCGCAACCTCCAAGTCCTCAGGCACATTCTGGCCCACAGTGAAATACGAAAGAGGAATCCGGTTTCGGACTGAAAAATTGAATAAAGGACCAAAACTCAAGCCTTCGTCCAATTTGGTAAAAAGCACACGGTCCACCCCAAGAGGCGAAAACTGTTGATAAGTCGTCGAAAACAGCTTTTCTTGAGCGGTAACACTGAGAACCAAATGAGTTTCTACCTCACCCACTGCAGCAAATAACTCCTTAAGCTGGAGGCAGTATTCCTTATCCCGATGCGATCGCCCTGTGGTGTCAATTAGAATGAGGTCTTTATCGGAATGCTTCTTTACAATTTCGCATAGGTCGGCTTTTCCTCCTGCAACTTCGACAGGCAACCGCATGATATCTCCATAGATTTGTAGCTGGTCAACGGCACCCAACCTATAAGTATCCAGGGAAACCAGAGCCACTTTTTTATTTTTACGAAACGCGTAGTCTGCTGCAACCTTGGCAAGTGTTGTGGTTTTCCCAACTCCTGTCGGTCCAACGAACGCGACTAATTTGGGTCCCTCTGCTTCGAGATTTATCTCACCTTCAAAAGGAATGACCTTTTTCATCAGATTCATAACCCGTGATTTCTCTTTGGCAGG
Organism: Nitrospina sp.; assembly: GCA_018665625.1. The sequence continues at coordinate 861 of JABJCF010000274.1, forward strand.
CTTCTCGTCACTTCCATTTGTGCTTTTCTTTAATATTTTGGATGCAAGCTTTTCATCCAATCCGTTTTCCACCAGATGGGAATAGGTTTCAAACTGACTGGGCTTCAACCCCAACGTCTGAGCCTGACCGTTTTCACTTAATAGGTTGAAGATAAGGGATTTCATATCCAATCCATTCTCTTCATCCAGGTTCAATTCATTTTCCAGAGGTTCCGGTTCCTTGAATTCCATTGCGGCTGTTATCTCTACCTTGCTGGCAACATTGCGACCAGACAAAGGAGAATTCGGTTTAATAGAGCGGGTACTCATAATGAGTGCTTCATCACCCAACTCTCGTTTCACCTGAGCAAGAGCATCGGCATAATTGTTTGCTGTAAATTTTTTAATTCGCATTCAAGTCCACCACACCTATCGTTTTTATCTGCACAGAAGGAGATACTTCACTGTGCGAAATGATTGCAAGGTCAGGTAAAAACCGTTCCGTAAATTTTCGGATGTGCATTCTCAATCCGGGAGAAGCCAGCAATACTGGAGAAGTTTCAATAGTCGGAGTGATTTTTTCAATCATATCCCTTAACTTAGTGAGAAATTTTTCTGCGACATTGGGTTCCAATGCCAGATAAGCGCTGGTTTCAGATTTTTGAATAGAGCCTTCAATAATGTCTTCAATTCCTCGATCCAAAGTCAAAACAGACAGCGTTCCATCTGTAGATTGGTATTGCTTGGTAATCGGACGAGCCAGACTTTGGCGTACATATTCAGTCAGCACATCCGCATCCTGAGTCAGTGAAGCATAATCGGAGAGCTGTTCAAGAATTGTTCTGAGGTCTCTAATAGAAATCTGCTCTTTGAGTAAATTCTGAAGAACTTTCTGAACTTTTCCAAGCGGCAACAAGTTCGGAATCAACTCTTCAACCACTTTCGGGTTTGTCTCTTTGAATTTATCTAACAACGCCTGAGTTTCCTGTCGCCCCAGTAATTCAGGAGCGTGACGCTTGATGGTTTCTTTAATATGAGTCGTAATGACCGTTGCCGGGTCTACCACAGTGAACCCTGCCATTTGTGCTTCCTGTTTTTTGTTACTTGGAATCCAAACTGCGGGCAGGCCGAAGGTCGGCTCGGTAGTTTTAATTCCATCTAATTCTCTTTCAGTCGTTCCAGGGTTCATAGCCAATATCCGTCCCATCATTATAGAATCTTTAGCAACATCCACTCCTTTGATCACCACAGAATATTCATTGGACTTGAGCTGCAAGTTATCGCGGATATGCAAAGGAGGAACAATGAAACCCATCTCCAAAGCAAATTGTCTGCGAATCGATTTAATTCTTTCCAAAAGTTCACCGTTACGATCCGCATCCACTAGCGGGATCAATTCATATCCCACTTCCAACTCCATGATATCCAAAGGAAGAATGGATTCAACTTTCTCAGGTAGCGGCGCTTTGGCTTCATCATCTTTCTTTCTGAGCGCCTGTTGCTCGACCTTTTGGTCAGTCTGCATTTTCTTATAAGCAATCGTTCCAGCTATCAGCGACATTAAAAAGAATGGGAAATGTGGCAATCCTGGAATCATTCCGAAAAAGAAAAGGATGCTCGAAGCAATAATAAACGCATAAGGCTGATTGAGAAGCTGGGTCATTAATTCGCCCGGCAGGTTTTTATCCGACTGAGCCCGAGTAACTACCAGACCCGCAGCGGTGGAAACCACCAACGCAGGGAGCTGAGAAACCAAGCCATCACCAATCGTCAACAAGGTATAAATCTGAGCAGCCTCAGAAGCTTCCATGCCCTGCTGGAAAACACCAATAGCGAAACCACCTAAAATATTAACCAGAGTAATAAGGATACCGGCGATAGCATCACCACGAACAAAGCGTATGGAACCATCCATGGAACCATAAAAATCCGCTTCGCGTTC
>JABJCF010000275.1 GCA_018665625.1 Nitrospina sp.
GATAACTTTCAGGATTTTCTAGGACAACTCGGCGAACGGTTTAACGAACTGTCTCAAGGTAAAAAAGTTGCTGCACTTTCTTTAGTTGCATTAGCTCTTGCATCGCTTTTGGTCATGTCTTTATGGCTGAAAACACCAGATTTTCAACTATTGTATGCGAATCTTTCGGAGCAGGATGCCGGTGCGATTGTAGAAAAATTGAAAACCCAGAAAGTTCCTTACGAAGTAACGAATGGGGGTCGTACCATTCGTGTGGCTTCAGATGTGATCCACGAAATTCGATTGCAGCTCGCTAGTGAAGGTTTGCCAGAAGGCTCTGATGTGGGACTGGAAATTTTTGAGGACACTCCTCTGGGAATGACAGATTTCATTCAGAAACTTAATTTCCAACGTGCCCTGCAAGGGGAGTTGACACGTACGATTAAAACGCTAGATGCAGTTGCGCAAGTGCGAGTTCATCTGGTGATTCCCAAAGACAACCTTTTTCGAAAGGAAAAACCAAAGGGAAAAGCTTCTGTAACTTTGAAAATAAAATCTGGAAAATCTCTCACCGAAGGACAAATCCAAGGGATCGTGCATTTAGTTTCATCCAGTGTAGGCAGTATTCAGGCCTCTGATGTTGTCATTGTTGACTTGAAGGGAAATCTTTTGTCAGGCGGCAAAGAACCTTCTAGGGAGGCCATGATGTCTGCTTCCAATTTCAAACATAAATTGCGGGTTGAAAAAGAGCTGCAGGCAAAAATTATTAAAATGCTGGAAGATGCATTGGGACCGGGTAACGTGATCGCGAAGGTTGCTACAGATTTGGATTTTGAGCAGGTAGAGCGAACGGAAGAAATTTTTGATCCGGATTCGCAAGTGGTACGAAGTGAGAATCAAATATCAGAGAACTCTACCGGTGCGATTCCTCCGGGAGGTATTCCGGGTGTTCAAGCGCTTGTTCCATCGGGTGAAGACGCTTCGGGTGTAGTTGGTCAGGCGGCGCAGAGAAATAAATCCAATGCGGTATTCAATTATGAAATTAACAAAGTTGTTCGACGGGTTTCCAAACCGGTTGGCGAAATTGCCAAGCTGAGCGTTGCTGTGATGATTGATGGAACGGTGACAGGAGATCCCGCAGAATATCAACCCCGCACTCAGGAAGAGATGGCTAAATATTTACAAATCGTCCAGTCGGCTGTTGGTTTTGATCAAGAACGGGGCGATGTCATACAAGTCGAGAATATCCAATTTGATCGCACGCAGTTGGATAAAGAAAAAGAAGCCATTGCCAGAGCAGAGCAGATTGATATGGCAATGGAGATCGGTAAGCTAGTTGTGGGTTTGATTTTTCTCATCATGTTCTTTACCCGAGTCATCCGACCAATAATTACCTGGATGACGACATCGGTGGAAGTGGTTCCTGAAATAGATCAATTGGGAGCGGCAGACATTGACGCGGTGGATGAAGAAAAACGACGGCTCAATGAAATGGCTTCAGAAGCAGCCCATATTAGGGAATCAGTCGCTGAGTTTGTCAGCAATGATCCAAAATATACGGCTGGCGTAATTCGTAAATGGATGCGGGAAAAAAACCCTGCTGCTAAATAAAAATAAAGGCTTGGAGAATTATGAGTAGAAAAATTTTAGGTCCTGAAAAAGCCGCTATACTATTGATGAACTTGGGAGAGGAAAAAGCCGCCCAGGTTCTTGCAAATATGGATGAGCGGGAGATTCAAACTATAGGAAACTATATGTCCTCACTTGGTAATTTGGATATGCAGGTCATGGACTCGGTCAATAAAGATTTTTACGGTCTCCTGGAATCAGGTGCTTCAGGGTTAGGAAGAGCTGGGACGGACTTTCTAAAATCTGCTCTGCATCAGGCTATGGACCCTAATAAGGCAACTGAGATATTAAACAATATTACTTCGCCAGGCGATGAAATTGGAAGCGGCTTGGAAACAATTCGACTTTTGGAACCGGGAGTAATCGCCGGTTTTATTGAAAATGAGCATCCACAAACTGCGGCCATCATTTTGGCTCATCTAGAACCGGATGTGGCTAGCCAAACAGTAAAAGAAATTCCTGAAAATAAACGCATGGAAATTGTTCACCGACTTGCTACTCTGGAGAGAGTTTCTCCGCAAGTGCTGAAAGAATTAGATGATGCTCTGCAAACGGAATTTCAATATTCTGGGACTATCTCTGGAAACAAGCTAGGTGGTAAAAGGGTTGCTGCAAGGTTAATGGGGTCTATGGACAGGGAAACAGAAACAATGATACTGACTTCTATGGAAGAGATTGATCCAGATATGGCGAATGAAATTCGGGAACTGAGATTTACATTTGAAGATATTCAGAAAATTGAAGATGAAGGCATCCGGCTCATTTTAAGAGACGTCACTACTGAAGATTTGCTGGTGGCTCTTAAAACAGCATCCGATGAATTAAAATTAAAAATATTTACCAATATGTCTGATCGTGCTGCAAATATGTTGGCAGAGGACTTGGAACTGCTTGGCCCAACAAAGCTAAGTGAGGTCGAAAGGGCGCAACAGAAAATTGTTTCGATTTTCAAGCACCTCGAAGAATCGGGTGCTATTGTGATGGGTAGAGGTGAAGCCCTTGTCTGA
>JABJCF010000276.1 GCA_018665625.1 Nitrospina sp.
ATTATCCAGAATGGTGGCCCCAACCGCGCACTGGGCAAGTTATATCTGGAGTTACCCTTTTTTCTCGGTGGCAGCACCAGTCAGGCAATAAATCATCTTAAAGAGGCGGTTCGCCTTGATCCTGATCATGCAGAAAACCATCTTGGGTTGGCCGAGGCTTATTACTATAAAAATAATTTCACCGCCGCCAGAAAATCTCTTTTCACCTTATTGCGTCTGACCGATAATGTTGCGGACTATGAAGGCCTTCTAAAACTTAAGACAAAGGGTCAGGAATTGATGAATAAAATGGCCTATGAATCCCCATGATTAAAGAAATTAGAATCCGAAATTTCGCCATTATAGAAAACCTTGTTGTCAGTTTTAAAAAAGGCTTGAACGTGCTGACCGGTGAAACTGGTGCAGGCAAATCTATCATCATTGACGCGCTGAATCTCCTGCTCGGTGGAAGGGCAGATACGGACTCCATTCGTTCAGGTGAATCCACTGCATTTGTGGAAGGAATTTTTGAGGTAATAGATCCGACCACTCTTGACCTGATTCGGGAATCTGGCATCGAAATAGAAGAGGGCGAGCTTCTTATCAAGCGACAGGTTTCCAACTCTGGCAAAAACCGGTGCTTGCTTAATGACAGTCCAGTCACCGTTTCCACTTTGGCAAAAATTGGAGATAGACTGGTCGATCTGCACGGACAACACGATCATCAAACACTACTCCACCCTGAAGTTCATGTAGATCTTTTAGACTTGCATGGTAAATCCACCGATCTTCGGAACGATTTTTTACAAAACTTTACCGAGTATCAGGCTCAATCCAAAAACTTGGAGTCCATGAAAATGGATGAGCAGGAGCGTATTCAAAAAGAAGAATTTTTAAGCTTTCAACTCAGAGAAATCGATGAAGCCGGACTTTCAAAAGAAGAGGAAGAAGAAATCAAAGCTGAAAGTAACAAGCTAAAGCATGCCGAAAAAATACGTGCTGGCCTGGAAAAAAGTCAGTCCCTTCTCACTGATAATCAAGGCTCCATAGTCGAAAACCTCGGACAAGTTTTGAAAGAACTAGAAGCTATTCATGATGTTGATCCCAGCCTGTCCGAAACCGTTCAGCGGTCTCGCTCAGCGTATTACGAACTGGAAGAAGTCGTGGAATCTTTAAGAAGCTATAACCAGTCTTTGGAGTTCAATCCCAATCGTCTAGAAGAAATTGAAGACCGGCTCGCCGAGATAAACGGACTCAAGCGAAAATATGGGGCCGATATCGCAGAAATTTTAAAACGTCGAGATCAAATCGCAGAAGAATTGGAACAGTTAGCTTCCAATGATGAAAATATGAAAGAGCTGGAAGAGAAATTGAAACAACAAGAAAAGGTAATTTCAAAACTCGCCATCCAGTTGGCGGAAAAAAGAGAAACTACAGCAAAGAAAATCACTAAAAGTATTGAAAAAGAATTGAAGGAACTGAGCATGGTCAATGTCCGGTTTGGTGTACGGTTTGATTATCCACCGAGTCCAGATGGATTTATTTTATTCCGCAAAGAAAAAATGAACGCCACTCCCACTGGTTTGGGCACACTAGAGTTTTTGTTTTCTCCTAATCCCGGCGAAGAAATGCGGCCTCTTGTTAAAATCGCCTCAGGGGGTGAAGTGTCTCGCTTGATGCTGGCATTAAAATCTATATTGAGCGATCAGGATAATATCCCGGTAATGATCTTCGATGAAGTCGATTCCGGGATCGGTGGAAGAGTGGCAGAAAAAGTAGGAATCAAATTGAAAAAGGTCGCCAACAATAAACAAGTTTTTTGTATCACTCATTCCCCCCAAATTGCTGGGCTGGCTTCTTCCCATTTCCGTATAGAAAAACAAATAAAAGAAAAACGCACTCGATCCAGCATCCGCCAACTAGAACATGAAGAACGCGTGGAAGAACTAGCCCGCATGTCCAGCGGAGAAACCATCACCGATGCTTCTTTAGAACACGCCAGAGAAATGCTCCGCCACTAGGCGTGGGTCCAGCTGCAATAGCTAGGTTTGGCAGTCAATCGGTTATCTCGGCTGAACTTGGCTTTATATGACCCAAAAAGTAACAGCTTAACGACTAATCAAAGATAGTTAATGTTATGGAAAATTTAAATTTTTTCTTACGGGTAGTTGATGGAATTTAGGGGATTTATTTGGACTCCACCCATGGATTTTTTTTAATAAAAGGAAAGCGATGGTGGTTCAAGAACAGTCTATCCTTATGGTGGGAGAAAAGAATCCTGAGTTAGCTAATGTGGAATATCTAAATAAAGGCACTATATTTTTTTCTAAGTTAGACCCCACTGACCCTGATGCCGAAATCCAGCACCAATGCACCCAGAAACAATACAAACAAAGAAATGGTAAAAGAAGTCTAAATCATAAATTTATTGGACAAATGTGTGTTGCCTTGATTTATCAATATTGGGAAAACATTTTAGGAACAAAATCGCAATAGAATTAGGATTAAAGCCGAATGATCTGCAAGACCCTATAATGGGTGATTTGAGAATTTTTAGAAATTCCATAATTCATCACGCCGGTGTTACTCTTCCCAATATAGTAAAATGCGAAAAGCTAATATGGTTTTCTCCAGGTGAAGAAATTTTTCTTGATAATGATAAAATGGATCATTTGATACGAGAGGTTAAGGCTTTTGCAAAACGACACACCAACAAAATAGATGAGAGCCTATATAATACCCTCTGAAATAGGGGCCCATTAAGCACCCCCCCCCTAACCCCCTTATCAGGGGGGAATTGAGCAACAACTCTTCAAACCGAGACAACTTTTTATTTCTAGTAAAAGCTATTGCTAGCTTGCCCCGCGCCGAGCGGATTGGTTGGCTACGGCTTCGGCGGCTTTTTTCGCGGCTTCAGGGTCACCCAGATAATAATGTTTG
>JABJCF010000277.1 GCA_018665625.1 Nitrospina sp.
TAATCAAAACTTAAACTGGTTTTGGTGAGATCAGGAAACAATGTGACCCCCACAAGACTGGGATAAAACTTTATAAGTTTTTCTCCTGGTGTTTGATCGAAAATTCCATTGCGCTTTAATCCGTGGCATTCTGAGCATCTTTCATTGTATAAACTTAGTGAAGACGGTTTGTTTTCGGGCTTCAGGTCGGATCGTGTTTCTCCATAAACCCGGGCAAAAAAAGGAACCCGATTAATAGGAACAAACATCTTTTGAGTAATTGGGTTTATGGCCGCCCCGGGCCACATCGCGCCGCCATGCAAACCCATAAGTATGAGGTTTTTCCCAAACATTGGCGGTTCAAACCAACCGAACTTGGATTTCTTCAGTCTCCTCAAAATTCTTTTCTTCTTCTCCTCAGGCATCCCGTCTAAGTCTGACAAATCATATTCAAGCTTAAATAAACGCTTCGGCGTTATCGAGTCGATCTGAACCGGGGAAGTAATTTCATTAGCTAATGATGAAGCAGGAGCTTTCCTGTAATTCACATCAAATATTGGTCTGCCGCTTTCACGTTCAAGTATGGCGGTATTACCGACTTTGGACACGGCAATCACAACTGCAATATTTTTACCTTTTACACGTATCTCTGTGAGCGCAGGGGGGAAACCTATATCGTAGTCCCACAAACCATGCACGACATCCTGATGCGCCCAGAGAATACGCTCCTCATTCAGGTCAACAGCCATGATGCTATTGGAATTTTTATTCGGTCCCGGCCTTGTCACCCCATACAAAGTAGGGCGCGGATTTCCAGTGGTAAAAAAGAGTATTCCGCTGGAACTGTCTAAAGCCGTCCCTCCCCAGGGTATTCCGCCACTAAAATTTCTTTCACTATCGTGTATCGCAATTTCTGACAACTTTTCTCCGGTTAGTATATCGTAGCCAAAAATGCTGGGCGGGCTAATGCTTGCAACCCAAATTTTGTCTTTATAAACAATCGGTGCGGCAAGTGATGTAACATCTGATACATAACCAGATTTCCCAAACGATTTAACCCGTTCTCCCGTCAAGGCATCAATTTTATAAATACGATCCCCAATAGGAAGAATTAAAACTCCACTTTTATGCGTTGAGTTTTGATGGAAAACCATGCCACGTCGAGCCGGCAGACCCAATGTTTGGATACTCCAAATTTCTTTACCATTTGAAACATCAAGTGCAACAATTCTTCTGTCGCTGGTAGTAGTATAAAGAATACCGTTAAAAAAAACTGGGTTCAGTTCGACATTATCAATCCATTTCCTTTTAAAATTTTCGGGCTTAAAAGATTCATATTTCCAAACCAACTTCAAGTCTTTAATATTTTTTGAATTAATTTGGTCCGATCTGGAAAACTTTATATTTCTATAGCCTCCATGCGAACGTGTCCACGAATCCATTTCATGATCCATCGGCGGTTCCTTTACGGCATAGTTTTTTATAAATTGTTCGTCGTTAATAATGCCCTTAACCGTCATGGGTTGTTTCTCATACAAACTGTCACGCACTGCGGGATCTATGGAGTTTTTAATAAAATCATATTTCCTGACAGCTTTTTTCCGGATTAGGTGTTGGTTGGGATTGATGATATAGAAAAATTTACGCGCATGTTTTTCAATTGGGCTTTGATAAATATATAAATACGCTAAATTCACCAATGTTTGTTCTACATGGAAGCATGTTGCCCAATGATTTAAGCCTAGATCAGAAACCGCTTGATAAATGACTTTTGGTTGGGTACATACCTTCGCATGCATATCTATTGACTTATATAAAACAAAGCCAATAGACAAAAAAAAGCTTACAGTAAATACTAAAATCAGCGCCTTCAATTTCAACTTAGTACTCCTATAAATAATGGTTTTTCTTCTGTTTTTAAGGGTTATAGCTTAACGAAATACCTCCGTAAATATTTAATGGAGGAGCCGGTTCAAAAAAACGACTGCTGGACGCATTGATACGAGTATTTGCATGATAGGTGTCATTTAAAAGGTTTTTCAAACCAAGAAATACAGACCATTTAAAAATTCCGGCATTCCCTTGACGCCCAAGTGCTAGACTGCTTGTGGTGTAGCTGTTGTTTTTGACTGTGTTTTCATTGTTTACAAAAAACGATGAAACATATTGTGCCTTCCCTCTTACAAACCATCCAGAATGTGTATGTGTATCTACATTTAAAACTAGATTATGTTTGGGGTTTCCTGGGATAAAATTTCCTGATTGGTCAGATTCATCGTCATCAAACTCGGTAAA
>JABJCF010000278.1 GCA_018665625.1 Nitrospina sp.
AAGCCAAACTGCATTAAAATAAGGAGCGAAAAGAAATAAACGCGAAGGGGTTCCTCAGTAGTAATTCTGGTTAAGAAAGCAAGTTGCTTTTCCCTGAATCCCGTATTGACCCACCCTCTCAACACCAAAAGGGTCAATAAAAACATGAATGGGTTGTTCAACCTTGACCCTAAAATGGGGAAGGGGAATTCTGGCCAAATGCGAGCATGAATAAAAATTATCAACATTGCAATCAGGTCTACCCCGATCAGCAATTTGAATATTAAATCCAGCTTTTTAGATTTTGATGATGACAAAGTATTATTTATTTAAATGTTTCTGGCAGTGTTTCATAAACTTAGAATACCAAAGGCTAACAAAAATAATGGGCAGTGGCTAGCCCACAAATTGTTTTGAAATTATCAACCCTCTCTAAACCGGAGAGTTCCCCTTCCTTGCTTCTAATTAATACTGTGGGATTTAATATTCAGCAGAGGCGTTTGCGAAGGCAACGAAAAATTTCCTTCTCTAAATATTTTTTGCAAGCTCAAAGGATTTGATGGCCAGACTCCCTTCAGTACGTTTTCTGGCTCACTTCCCTTAAAAACCAAATAACCATACTTTCCATAATGTGGCAGTTTTCGAATCAAACCCGGAATACCTTCTGCCGAAGCTGCAATAATCCAGGAGACAGACCTTTTATCATTTTTCAAACGAGGTAGAGTAAAAATAAAACTGTGATCTTTATGAGAAAAAAGTCCCTCTTTGAATTTGAAACCATTTTCTTCAAATCCCACACCCAGTTTTCTTAGGTGGGGTAAAAGATTCATTCCAATTTTATTGCCTTTCCCAAAAACCCATAAACTAAGATCAGAATCCAAAGACACCTTAAAGTCTTTCAAATCGGTTTTTTTTATATTTCCTTTTTCAATCAAAGATTGAGCAAATTTGCGATAGCCCTGCAATATTCTCTCATTCTCTTTAACCGGCAATACGATTGCAGCTTCAGCGGCCCCATAGGTCTGACCGATACTGGAAGGCACTTCTCGTTCATCTAATTTACGGAAAACTTCATTATAAGGGTCCAATCGTACCGCCTGCGGTTGACCCACAATTTTCAGATGAAATTTCTGTTTGAGCTTATTCAAAATAAGATAATGAATTTGCGGCAAGCGTTTCCCTTCTTCCCAAATAGCGACTGGCAGCTTGAGTTTATACGCAGGTGCTGTTTGACTTACCTCAATAAAAAAGTCATATCGGCCCTTGGCGGGAACATACGAAGCGCCCTCTAACTCAAACTCCGGAGTGCCCTTGCGTTGAATCCATTGCTCAAAAAACCAATCGAGACTATTTCCCGAGACAGACTCAAAGACTTCCTTTAACTCCGTGTACCCCGCATACCGGAATTTATAGTTCTGATAATACTTTCTTAGTCCTTTTTTAAAATCCCTTTCCCCAAGTTCCATTCGAAGCATATGAAATACCATCAATAGTTTTCCATATCCAATGGCCTGAGAAGCCATACTGTCGCGAAAAGAAAATTCCTCTAATGAAATTTCGTTGGATTCATTAACATAGCTCAGGTATTTCATCATTTCCTGAAAACGATATTGCGATCCTTTGCCTTTTGCCTCCAATAGAAAATGATCCGCAAGATAAGCGGTCAATCCCTCTGACCAATTGCCAACATTCGGGTCCGCAAATACTCCATTTCCCCACCAGTTATGCAAAATTTCGTGAGGATAAGAGGAATGAAGGATGAAAGGAAATCGTATGATGCGCGACCCCATTAAAGTAAAGGAAGGCATTCCCAAACCCGTTTGCCTGGCATTTTCCACCAGCGCAAACTTGGAGTAAGGATAAGGCCCTAAAAACCGGCTATATAAATCGATGTAATATTTTGCAGTTTGGATATATCTGTTTGCAAGGTTGGACTCGTCTTGCAACAGAAACGCATATAAGGAAATATTTCCATGTTTTTCTTCATAAACACTAAACCGATTAGCGATTAAAAATATTTGCTCAGAGGGAAAGTTCGAATTCCATCGAACTACTCTTCGGCCCTTTGCCGTTTTTAACTTTTCACGTTTCCCCTGACTCACTGACTCCCAGGGGTCTGGCAATGAAACTTCCATATCAAAAGTCACAGTACTGTTTTTGGATATGAAAACGGGGTAAAAATAATCTGAACCAGAAAAAACAAATCCCTCTGACTTCGAAGAGTTCCCAGTTGATTCCTTTGAGTCAACAAGAAGCCCTGAATAATCCAAGGCAACAACAATTTTGTCCGGGCAGCTTTCTCTGGTGTTTTTTTGGATTATTAATTTTTGAAGATGCGGTTTACCTACAGCGGGGTTTTCTTTGAATACTATCCAACCAGGAGAAATTTTATTTCTATCCAATTTCATCCCAGCATGCAGATAAAAGCTGTAAGAATAACAACTGGACCCTCTTGTCAGAATAGAAACTTCATCCTTAATTTTCACCCTGGAAGATGAGGGTTCAAATTCAATCTTAAGCTGGTGATAAACGGTTTCCGAAGCAAAAGCAGCATTCCCTGCCACCAGCGACTGAAACAAAACACAGTTTAGAATCAACTTCAAAAAACCAAACACATTTTGCCTTCCATAAAAAACTGAATCTAAAAAAACTTCAACTCACCACCGCATCCAACCCACGCTGTGAATTTCCCTCAACCCTCACCACCACCTTATTGGGCAAACAAACCGAGATTCGATCTGCATATTGGATATAGCCCGATTTAATGCAAACTTTCAATTTACAAGGGGAACGTAAAATTCGCGCTTTACCCCCTTTTATCTCAACTTCGGTCGTTCCCAAAGGGCCCTTAACATGTGTGACTCGGTCTTTCGACAATGCGTAACGAGCAACTTTTTTTTGATCGACCTCAATCACAATCCAACTGCCTTGGCTCATTCCCGAACCAAAGTAATAAAAAAGTCCAGCGTTGAACAAAACACAAAGACCTATCAAAATTTTATCCCCAACACTTAATTTTAGGAGAGGATTCATTTTTGCCACATTGCACCATCAAGATGGACTGACGACTTCTGGTAGGTATCAAAATAAGCATCCAAAGCATCCAAACCCGCAAAATAATTTCGCGTGGCAAAAGCCTCCGTCCCTGGTCCGTTATAGCGGCGCGAAAATACTCCCAGCCGTTGTGCAGTCCTTATTTTAAAATTACGGTCAAACAATTCTTGCTCACTATCTTCCAATCCCATTACAGGAGGTTTTTGATTTATTCGATGTCGCAACATATTTAAAAAACTTTCGTCCGTTTCCCATTTCATGGAAGGCAACAAGGATACTCGGGAAAATTCTAATATGGGTTTATCATCCGAAATCACTTCGGCCCCTTCCAGAAAAGCCGAAAGCTGATTGCCATCGGTAATGAAAAAATCAGCAAAATCCAAAAAGGACATCACTTTCATTTCTTCTGCCACCTTTTTAATTTCTGGGCTTTCTAATCTCGCATCAAAAATATTTTTATCAATAAATACTTTCTCACGTGAGCCAATCAAAAGCACAATGCGAGTTAAAAAACTGTTCCATATTGAAGTTTCTGGAAACACATTTTTAAACGTGCTCGCAATAGACCGTGCATCCTCCCGCCCCACTAAATGCAATGGAAGCCATTGCACTAAAATCCCATCCTCTTTCAAGTGGTTCAAGGCCAGCTCATAAAACTCTTTGGAATACAGGCTCACAACACCTGCCTGCAAAGGCGACATCGGCTCCATGATGATGACATCATAGCGGGTCTTTGACCATCTCAAAAAAGCCCGACCATCCTGTATAAACATTTGTGTGTTGGGTCGCTGTAATACATCGTGATTCCAATCAGTAAACCATTTGGAAAACTTTAATACATTCTTATCGATCTCTACCCCGTGAACATTTGCACCAGGAAATAAGGAAGCAATGCCTAATGTATTGCCGGTACCAAATCCTATAACCAAAACATTTTTCGGGGAAGGGTGAAGAGCCATCGGCACAAACCCCATAGCCTGCATATAAGTGCTTCCAGAAAAAGAGCGCGAAACTGTCGCTGTGCTAAAACCATCCAGATAAATCGTTCGCGCACCCGACTCCTTATCTTCCACGACACTAATGGTTGAAAATTCACCTTCCTTATAGTCTAGTAGCCGAACCCTGTCTTGTGGAACATTGATCTCCAGCCGAGCAAGATTATTTACCCCGGATTTTCCAGTTTCAATTTTCGGGACAAAAATCAATTTCCCCACAATTAAAAGAACAAGAGTAAGACTCATTGAAACAGCGATGAAAGCAGGCTTCTGGTTTCGAAATTTGGATAAAACGAAAATCCCGAACAATATTAAAATAGAATAAATAATATATATGGACAGTCGGATTCCAAAGAGGGGGATAAATACGAACGGTGTAAGTATCGTCCCAAAGACTCCACCCAGAGTGTTTATTGAATAAACATTTCCAATCGCCCTACTGACGGCCCCCATATTTAACGAGTAAATTTGATTGGCGAGCGGAAACAGCAACCCAAAACCAAAGGTAGGAACAAACATCAACCCAAAAGCAAAAAGAAATCTTATAAAGAGGGTTTCTTCCGGCGAGCTTTCCAAACTATAAAAATACCGATCGGCCAGCGAGGTCCATTCCGTTAAATTTTCCAGCAAGGGAAGGATGCCTATACAGACAAGACCAATCGCAATCTCAATCAGAATAAATTTTTGAATCAAATTGGTTTCACCCAGCAATCTCCTGGAAACCAGGCTTCCAAACGCAATTCCTGATAGAAATGTAGCTAGAATCAACGCAAAAGAAAAAAGCGTTGTTCCCATTGGGAACACCAGAATTCTCGTCCAGAGAATTTCACTGGAAAGAGACGCCATCCCAGAATAGGCAAACATCACAAAAATTAAGAAGCTTATATTTAACGTGGGTTCTTCCGCAGAAGATTTTGTTTCTTTCGTTATAGTCGAAGACTTTTGAAACCCCTCCTGACTTAAGAAACGTCTTAAAACAAAACACACAAGAAAAACCAGAGCATTGAGCAGAACTCCAATCCCAATGGCTCCCTGAACACCCCACATCTTAATCGCGATAAACTGGGTAAAAAGGCAGCCAAAAACTGCGCCCATCGTATTCCAGCCGTATAAATACGACAATCGGGAAAAAACTTGATCCCTTTCGTTGCCCACCGCCCAGCAACCCACCAAAGGAAGCGTCGCCCCCATTAATAGGGTAGCTGGAAGCATCAAAAATGTTCCAAGCACGAATTCCATGACATGCAATCCCAGCCCAGCCTGCCCATTGGCGGGTAATATCAGGGGATAGATTTGTTCTAACAATTCCAATCCCAAGGGGAAAAACAAAGCATATAAACCTATTAGCCCTTCAAAAATGCCATACCATAGAATCAGTCGCCTCGACACACCCACTCTGGCAATTATTCTTCCCATTAACCAGGCCCCGCCGGCCAGCCCCAGCATGAAAGCGCATAAAACAGCACTCAAAGCATATAAAGTGGCGCCAAAAACCAGGGTCAGATAACGAAACCAGATCAGCTCATAAACCAGGGTCGCCATACCCGAAGCAAACAGGCAACTATAGGCAATTAAATTTAATTTAAAATTTGAAGTCTTTGAAGTCATAGAACCTAGGATTCTCCCACAGCCTTACCAAGCAGTCAATTTGAGGTATTGCAACTCAATTTCATGAATGATATCCTCACCACAATTTAGCTTTACTAACATTTTAAAAGTTGACCTTTATGAAGATTCGTTTCAGCATTATTTATTCGGCATTATTTCTTAGCTTGGTTTTAACATCCGCCTTCCCTTTGGCAATTACGGCACAAACACGCCCAACACCCAAGCTTAAAATCGAAATCCCTAAACTGGTGGCCCGTGTAAACGGTGTTGAAATTGAATCCAAATATATTGAGTTCCGCTTGAATCAGATATCCAGAAAAGTAAACCGCCCTCTTACGGTGCAAGAAAAAACCAGCATCGTTAAAGATTTGATCGAAAAAGAAGTGGTTCGCGAGTTGGTCAATCAGCAAGGAAAAAAAGAAAACTTAGAAATAGATAACGAATTAATCGAAAAAGAGCTGGCCGCGCTTCGCGCCACCTACTCTTCCGAAGAAGAGTTCAATACTGCTTTGACCGCACGAAACATTAATTTGGAAGACATAAAAAAGTCAATGCAAATTGACATCAATGCTCGCCAGTTGCTCAATGAGCAGATAAAAGGAAAAATAACTATCGCTGATAATGAAGTAAAAAAATACTACGACGATAACAAACCAAAATTTGTGCGACCCGAGGCCTATCACACACGCCACATTCTTGCCGCATATTTTCCACCTGAGGCGTTGCGAAACCAAACTATTAAAGAGTTGCAAAAAAACAAAGAGTATTTTGCACGCTTAGCCGAAGAAAAAATCGACAAAGTAGTCGATGAACTGAAAAAAGGGGCCGACTTTGAAGAACTGGCAAAAACCCATTCCGATGACGAATCATCCCGGGATAACGGAGGAGATCTGGATTTTATTTACAAAGGGGTCTTCGAAGCCAGTTTCGATGAAGCCGCAGGGAAATTAAAACCCGGAGAAACCTCAGGAAAGATACAAACCCGGTTTGGATTTCATGTCATTCAACTCATCGATAAAAAACCTTCTGAAACTGCAACTTTTGATGAAATGAAACCTGGCATTCAAAAGCACCTTTTTATGGAAGAAGCAAAAAAGCAAGTAGCAGCTTATGTTGAAAAACTGCGGCAAACAGCAAAAATTGAAACATTTTTTTAAAGGTCAGGCCAAAAAGAAATTACTTTTCACCTATCACCTAACCTCGCTCAAATGCTTCAGCACCTTGTTTAAAAGTTCTGGCGAAAACATCTTCCCACTTAAGTTTTTTCTGGCAGCTTCGCCCGCTTGCTGAAACTTTTTTAAAGCTGCGGGTTCCGGCTCAGAAGTCCATTTTATCCCATTATTTTCTAAAACTTTTTCGGCCTTTAGATTGTCGCTTTGGATAACAGCCACCAACTCTTTCATACATTCTGCGCCAATCTTTCTTACAGTCTCCTGATAAGCAGGAGGAAGTTTTTTAAACTTTCTTTTTGATATCAACACCCCCCCCGTGGCATAACCCATTCGTAATCGAGTTATATGTTTCACTTTTGTGAACCATTGCAAAACCAGCGCTCCTTGAGTCGAAGAATAAACGGTATCTACCATACCCGTTTGCAACGACAGCAAAACGTCTGTGATTGAGAGTGGAATGGGCTGAACATTCATTCCCTCATAAGCTTTTTCCACCAGAGGGTCGCCTTCCCACAACCAAGGTTTAGAAGCCTGCAAATCGTCAACAGTATGGATAACTTTTTGTGATAAAAAATGCACCCATCCCACCGGAACCCAACCTAAAAGAATGTAGCCTTTTTCTTCAAAACGCTTTACGAAATAATCGTTCATTGATTGATAAATATGTTCAACTTCCTGATCCGATTGAAAAAGAAACGGCAGATCCAAAACCCTGACTTCAGGAAGAATCGCCCCGAGACCCACCCCAGTGAACCCCGCTCCATGCAATTGTCCTATTCGCATTTTTCGTATGACATCTTTTTCATCGCCCGAAACTCCTCCCGGATAAAACTTAAAATCAACATTTCCATCCGTGGCTTTTTTTATCTTTTTAGACAACCCACGCATTGATTTCATCCATGAGGAACCTTCGGGAGCCAATGTGGCAAACTTAATTACATGCTTTTTCTCCGCATAGACGCTTGAAGTAAAACCCAGTAGAATAATAGTTGCAGCCAAAAACAAACCGCTAAATTTATACAAAAATCCTTTAAAACAGATCATCATTTTTTCCTAAGAGGATTGCAGCTTTTTTCTTTGCCACCTGATTTGCCAAACGCTGTTCAGGCAGTATGTCTTCAGAAGTTTCAAGGACTTTCTGCAATTGCACCCTAAACAAGTCCTGATCCTGATTCTGCACTGCATAAGTTTTAGAATAAAGAAATGGAATTAGGAGATATTTTCCCCCGGTTAATTTCAGTGCTTGTTCAAAATGGTTTCTTGCCTTGTCTGGATTACCTCCCAGCATACGACTCCGCCCTCCATAAAAGGCACCTAAAAATAAATGCGGCCCGGCATAATGAAAACCGGGATCCAACTCAAGCACTCTATTCATCAATGAGTCAATTCGCGGAATATCGCTGAAAGCCTCAACAGAATCCAGATTTAATGATAACCAACTGCCCCAGCACTGCCCCATCCAAAACAATGCTGCCTTTTGCGAAGCATTCGTCTCTTTTAATCTTTGTGTCCATTCATCAAAAGAAAGACCGCTCCACTTCCTCCCATGGCTCTGAAGCTCTACAGCCTGCAGTGCATATCCTTTGCCACGCAAATACAATCCAGAAGCACGGTCGGGTTCGCTGTCTTCAAGAAAACTAAAAGCATAACCACAAAAACCTTCAGCAAGGTTTTCCAGAATCCAGACATTATCAGGGTCTTCCTTCAGGAGGCCTTCAAGCATTTTGAGACTGGCAGGGATTGCCTTTTCAGCAAGATCGACATCCCTTTCCTCCTGCATCGAAATGATCTGGCTGGAAATGAGGGGCAATGTGGCCTGAACGGCCAACTGCCGGGAAGAGCAGCCCGGCAATACAGTAGTGATCATCAATACTACGAGGAAAAATCGCATCATAAGGCAATATTATCAGAACGAGGAAAACAACACTAATATTTTGACATGAAAAGGGCCATTTGCTAACATCAAATCAAGTTTGTTCCCTTTCAGTGGCTAAACCTTCTGATCCACAATTAGCATACGATACCCGTTGTCAGGCTGTTTGCTCAATCACTTTTATGTCACAAAAAATCGATTCTGAATCCAAGACACAAAGCGTTCAATGGACTAAAAAAGTACTATTTGGTCTGGGTTCGGTATTTGTAATCGTTGGCATAGTTCGACAATGGCCTATACTGGGAAAAACTTATCTGGAGTTCATTGAAGGGCAGGGGTATTTATCTTTGATGCTTGGGCTCATTATGATTGTACTGGGTTTTACCGTTCCTCTTTTAATAGGGGATGAGGAAGATTCTTAAATTTTTTAAATAAAAGGTGGATTATGAGTGACGACGATAAGGCTGAGGGAGATGGGTTTGTAATTAAGGATAACCGTTCCTCACAACTTTCAGAAGAGGAAGCTGAAAATCACGACACAACGAAAAGCGCGGCACCCGCAGATGCAGGAGCCGACCATCAACACCAGCAACCCTTTCAAATCGATTTTTCAACATTCATCATGTCGCTGACCTCGTCTGCGTTTTACCATTTGGGTGACATCGCCGACCCTGAAACAGGAAGAACAGAAACAAATCTCCCTGCCGTTCATCAAACCATTGACATGCTTACCATGTTGAGAGAAAAAACCCAGGGCAACCTTAACGCAGAAGAGAATAAACTTCTTGAACAGTTGGTCTATGAACTACAAATGAAATACGTCGCCAAA
>JABJCF010000279.1 GCA_018665625.1 Nitrospina sp.
CATTTCAATCTCCTTGAGTGTTTTTTCCAGTACCGGCTACAATTCTCCAAGTCGTCCGTGATGTTCTTATAGGTATATTTTAAACTAAACTCCTTACTTCAAATAAACAAATAACCTAAAGCATCAAGTTCCATTGAGTGATATGTTTTCCCATTATTTCATTCATTAGCTAAATCTTCCCGGACTCAGAAGTTCTACGTACCAGTGCGCAATGAATGTTGTTACGGATGTATTCAAAAAGTTTCAGGGATTCGATTTTTATCCGCTTTATAGCACAGCAATGAGGGATTGATTCTTTCATATTCAAAATGCTTTCGGGTAGACTATATAGTTTTCTTCACAAATATGTCTGTGAAGGTCAAGTTCCAGTTTTTTCATTTTCCAAAGCAATGTGCGGTAGTCAGGGCATGCATATTCTGGTGCAGCGTAGCCGTTGGTAATTCTTCTAATTTTTTTTATATGGCTTATGGCTCTTAAATGCTCGTATTCCAATCCTCGTTGCATTTGGTTTTTAGGAAAAGTTTTACTAGCGCTCTCCATTTGACCGCTTGACTCAAACCGGCGGGTTTCTTTGTGGAGCATTTTTTCTTCTTTTAACATGTGAGCGCCCAGTTCTTCACAAAGCAGTGTGAATAAATCATTCAAATCTATCAGGTCTGGGTGAGACTTTCCGTGGCGGGTGACGACTTCTTTCATTAGTTGGTTTAATACAGGTGTGACACCAAGAATAAAACCATAATGCTCTTCTGTTACATGGTCCAGCATGCGATCTAAGCCGGCCTTGGACAAATCTCTTTCGCGCCTGGGAGTCATTTCTGGAGTGACGTTATACATTCCTTCTAGAATTTCATCAGGGTTGCATCCAGCTTCAGCGCACGCTTCAGCAAGAGAACTGTTGCCATGACAATAATAATCTATTCCCAGTTCTTCTAACACCATTGCGGAACCTGGAATATTGCTAACCAGAGAACTGATATTATTATTTGAGTATAATGTGTTTTCCATTGCACAGCCCTCCAGAATATTGTTGGGAAATCTCAGATTCTAAGCTCTGTCTCATTTTTCTGCAATTAGCATCACAATCAAATCCTTCGAGGCTCACTGGGAAAATGAAATTCCAAAAAATTAATTCTAACCTTCTATAAATGTAGGCTTAAAACTTTCAATTTCAACTTTCTTGAATTTTTGTCAAAACCACTAGGCAGTCTCAGGAAAACATGTTCTTATCCGGGAATAAATGCTGTGGCTTTAGCATCTTACTTGTAGTAGTCGTTTGTTGTTTAAATGAGGTTTTGTGTTGTAGTTTCTGATGGGTGCTCGGTAGCGGTGAGCACGAAAACCTTAGTCGTTTTGACGAGGTTATTTTTATTTGGGTTGATGTTTAGCTGTACAGCGATAAGTTGATCGACGGTTCCCATTCTAAAATGGCGGTAGCTATTCATAACGCCCCGTTTTAGTAAGACGAAAAAGAGCCGGGACCCAAAGGCCCCAGCTCACTTTCCCCGAGTTTACCGAATACCCTAAAGACAGATATTTATTTAACGTGACTCAACAAAATCTTTGACTCGAGGATTGACTTGTTTTCATTCGCTTTTTCTTGGGCCACTTTAAAGTGCTTAGTTGCCTCACCGTGCTTTCCCAACTTGTCGAGTGAAATGGCTTCGTTGTAATGAACCTCTCCAAGGGAAGAGTCAACCGCCGAGGCTTGCTGAAAATGCTTGAGTGCCACATCATAGTGCCCTTCCTTATAATGAGAAATACCCTCCTCATTATGCCCGTTGGCTTCTGCGTTTGATCCTTCAGGTAGTGGCAGAGGGCCTTCAGCAATAATCGACGAATTACTCGTTGACTCCGATGTCTCGGTATCTTTCTTTTCGCCACCACAACCCACGGCCAAAACAAGGACTACCCCAGCCAATAACAATAATAGTTTTTTCATTAATTCTTTTTCCTTTCATTGGATAGAAAAATTCAATTACTTCTTTTTAGTTGAGGACGGCTTTGAACACCAGCCCCTAACCTTCTTACCCCCATCATACCGGATAGCGAGCTTCGCATTAATTAACGGGTCGGCAATATTAACCCCATCAACGATAACATCCGCCACAAGGCGAAAATATTTTCCCCGCTGAAGGTTTAAGAGATCAATCTTATTTGCCTTGGATAGTAATGCGCCAATAAGCTTCTTCGCTTGCCGTGCAAGGATTTTTTCTGCTTCACACTTCCCACGAATCTCCGG
>JABJCF010000280.1 GCA_018665625.1 Nitrospina sp.
ATCCCGGTTGTGGCTTTGGCGGGTATTGCCTTCCCAAGGACACCCAAGCTCTTTATAACACAGCCAGAGAACATCAATACCGATCCAAATTATTGGAAAGTGTATTAGAAATAAATAACTATATCGGCAAGTTCCTTACCGATCAATTCAAGCCTTCCGTTTCCATTGACTCCAATATTTCTTTGTTAGGCCTTTCTTTTAAAGCCAACTCAGATGATGTTAGGCAAAGTCCTTCCGCAACCATTATCGACCTCCTTCTCAATGCAGGCTACAAAAATTTGATGGCATATGATCCTATGGCAACAAACAATTTCAAGAAAGAGTATTCTTATGATATAGATTACAGCTCTTCACTAGAAGAAGCAGTTAAATATGCTGATGCTATAATTCTTTTGACTACTTGGGAAGAATTCCTTGAAAAAAAAGACTTGCTTAGCGAAAAACTGGTTTTTGATTTTAGGTATTATCTAGAAAAATAACTAAAACTTTAAACAAATTATAATTGCGATCACTATGATGCGTAACAGCAGAACTCACGCAGGAAAAATTTTTAAGTTAGACTCCACTATAAATGATTCTAGAAATTCTGGGCTCCATCTTGGTTTAGCCGTTTCTGAGCCTGATAGCTCAAACGCAGTAGAATTGCTTGCCATTGAAAAAAAAGACAGCCACCAAGTAGAGAGAAGCTTGGGTCTCCCGAAAGGGACTTTGGAATTTGAATCAGTCTTGAATTTAGGAAAGCGGTTCACGTCCCCTATGTCCTACCTAAATGATATTCAAGGAGAAGTGAATGATGAATTCTTGGAAAAAGTATTAAGAGAACAAATTCTGGGGGATGTCACCAGGTTTTTCAACCTCGTCCATAAACCTATAAAAACCAGCCCTTTTATTCCAGAAGAAACCCAAATTAATTATTCTGGTCGTGTTTATGATGAGAAGGAAATAGTGAACCTTGTTGATACTGCCTTAGAATTTTATCTGACAGCGGGAAGGTATGATACGCAGTTTTGCAAAGGACTCTCAGAATTTTTGGAGTCGGCCTCAGCCAAAAACCTCCATTCACTTACAGTAAACTCTGGATCATCTGCAAACCTCATAGCTATGTCCTCATTAACTTCCCCAAAATTGGGAGACTTGTCCTTGTCTGAGGGAGATGAAGTGATAACTGTGGCAGCAGGGTTTCCTACTACTATTGCCCCAATAATGCAGAATAAACTTATCCCTGTTTTCGTAGATATTCAGCAGGACACTCTGAATATAGATTATGACCAAATTGAATCAGTCATCACAGATAGAACCCGAGCTATAATGAGCGCCCATACCCTAGGTATCCCCATGAATATGGAGAAAATCCTTGAAATAGCGGAAAAACACAAACTTTGGGTTGTCGAAGATAATTGTGATGCATTAGGGGCAACTTATGAGCTTCCTAGAGAATTCCGGTTAATTAAAGGAAAAAATGTTTCAGGAAAAGCATTTACTGGAACCGTTGGACATATTGGCACATCCAGCTTTTATCCCGCGCATCAGATCACAATGGGAGAAGGAGGAGCTGTTTATACTACAGATGCTGACTTATACAAGATTGCTTTATCTTTTAGGGATTGGGGAAGAGATTGCTGGTGTGACGCTGGAAAAGATAATACATGTAGAAAACGATTTGAATGGCAGCTGGGCTTATTGCCTGAGGGTTATGACCATAAGTATATTTACTCTCATATTGGTTACAACTTAAAAGTTACTGATATGCAGGCCGCAATCGGTGTTGCTCAGCTGGAAAAGCTTGCCAGTTTTGCAAAAACCCGCTTTGACAACTGGAAACAACTTAGAAATGGACTTAGTAATTTAGAGGATAAGTTTATTATTCACAATTGTTCGGAAAACTCAACTCCTTCACCATTCGGGTTTGCCCTGACGGTCAAAGACGATGCTGGTTTTTCACGAAAAGAAATAACCAGCTATTTAGAAAACAATAAGATCCAGACAAGGACTGTTTTTGCTGGAAATATTTTGCGCCAACCAGCACTTAAAGAAGCTGATGTTTCCCTTAGAATTCGAGAGTCCCCTCTTTTGCAATCAAAAGACATCACTAATAAGTATTTAAAGAGACTCCCTAATACTGAAAGAGTAATGAATGACACCTTTTGGGTCGGGGTTTTTCCTGGGTTAAAAAAAGGAATGATTGAGCATATCATTGAAAAGATCAGGTCATTTGTAAAAAAATAGTTACGCATAGTAGAATAATCGTTCTCATAGACAACCTTATTATTATCAATGACAAACCTTAGCCCTGTTATCACACCTTGAAAACCGTCTAGTAGGCGAACAAGCTATAGAAATTCATGACGAACACCAAGGTATGCTTTTTGCAAAACCTCTTTTTCAGGGCTGTATAATTAGGTGATTGTCAAGTCCGAAAGAGCAGCTTATATAATCTTTACTTATATTGATACTACTCAACCGGTTTCATAAAACTTTTTCTGAGTAAGCATGTTTCATTCTAATATCCATTTATGAAAATATTCCTTTTCGCACTAAGAAGGAATTAGTATCAATTGTTTTGTTCATGCTTAGGAATACAGGCGACTTCCACCTAAACGACCATTACTAAATAAGGGACTTATGGGGATATAATA
>JABJCF010000281.1 GCA_018665625.1 Nitrospina sp.
AGTTTTATCTGCTGCTCCCTCTAATCCCGCCTTATCTTTTTCATTGATCCAAATAGGAGCACCTAATTGTTGCTTGAGGCCTTTACACTCTCTTTCATGATGGACATTGGTAAGTAGTATTGCCTTTAAAGAGTGTGAAGAGTTTTTGGTCAACAAGGCTTCCAGCTCAGCAAAATCTTCATCCGTCATACCCGGAGGGTCTATCAATACAGACTCGCCATTTGAAATTAACAGGTAGCCGTTAAAGTTCATCTGCTTTTCTTCAGAAAACTCATGCCATGTATAAATATCAGGAAGGATTTCTTTCATTTCATTTTCCCTTATTAAAAATTTTTAATTTTAGTTATCTTATTTTTGGACGACAATAAGAGGATGCTTCCAATTTATATTTGATTGCTGAACAAATTGGGTTCTCTGTGGCTTCGATAATACTTTGAAGATAAAAGTATGATGAAGCGAATCTGCAATAGGCGAAGTTTTGCTGTCGGGGATATGTAAAGGCGTGGGTGTCATAAAAGTTTTTCTTCCCTGCCCTTCTGTTTCAGATTCATTTTTAAGCAGCCTACCAATAAAAGGCGGTTTTCCTTTCAAACCAACCAGGAAAATATTGTCCAGGGCGGGAGAATCTGTTTTGGAAAATATAGCAAGGGTGTTTTCACCAAAGTAAGAAGATAGGGAGGCGTCCTTTAACTCTATTGCATAGCTGCAATCGGGCAGTTCCATCGGAGCTAATATTTTGATACAATTGTTACTATTGAAAATCTTTTCTTCCCACTCGTGGCCGGGCTCCCACCTTTCCTGGCCATAGGATAGCGAGACAAGGGGAATGGTTATCAACTTCTTCATTGTTGGGAAATATTAAACATTAATAGAAAATTCTGCCTTTGTATTTTTATTGAATGGGTAGATTGTTGCATTGTTCAAATCCAAGCTAATTCATTTTACACAATAACAGCATGAATGATTCAAGATACCGTGAAGCTCTGGACTATTTGTACAGCCTCACGCATAGCGGAATAAAACTGGGACTGCAAAACACCTCTCAGCTTTTAGAATATTTTGGAAACCCGCACCTGGGAGTCCGCACCATCCACATAAGCGGGACCAACGGCAAAGGTTCTACAGCAGCCATAATAGAATCAATTTTAAGAACGGCCGGATTAAAAACTGGCCTTTACACATCTCCGCATCTTCTAGACTTTCGTGAACGCATTCAAGTCAACCGCAGCTTAATAGATAAGCAAAGCGCAATCGAACTCATTCTAAAAATTAAAGCCGCTGTCGAAAAGCTGGATATTCCCGTAACTTTTTTTGAGTTTGGTACCGTTCTGGCCTTTCTCTACTTTGAAGAACAACATACCGATGTGAATATCCTGGAAGTGGGGTTGGGGGGAAGACTCGATGCCACTAATCTTTGTCAGGCAGAAATATCCCTAATAACATCCATTTCTCACGATCACACCGAATATCTTGGAGACGACCTCAAGCAAATTGCTTTCGAAAAAGCTTCCATTATTAAGGAAAGCGGTACAGTTTTTGCTCATATACCAGATAAGGAAATATTCAATGTTGTCAATAGTTTGGCCCAAAGTCGAAACGCTTCGATAGACCGGCTGAATCACGAATTTCAGGTCGCCCAAATCGAGCAAAATGAGGGCAGCCAGACATTCGATTTTATTAGCAAAGAAGCACAACTCAAAGGTCTCAGATTGCCCTTAATGGGTCAATTTCAGGCCCAAAATGCAGGTCTGGCCCTAGCAGCCTGCCTGAAATTTTTAGGGACATGGGATGAAAGGAAGATCAGGAAGGGTCTAGAAAATGTTCAATGGGAGGGTCGGCTGGAGATCGTTGCCAACCACCCCACAGTGGTTCTGGATTGTGCCCACAATGTAGCCAGCGTCAGGAATATGACGGCGGAGCTATGTAAAAACATCACTTTTACACGGTGTTTGGTTGTACTTGGGCTCATGAAAGATAAAGAAGTTGAAAAAATTATAGAAATTTTAAGCCAATTTGGCGACCTTTTTTTCGCAGTTCAGGTGAACCCTCAAAGGGGAGAAACTGCTGAGAAATTAAAGGGAAAATTAGAAAAACATAACAAACCGGTTCAGGTTTCAGAAAGTGTTTCCAGTGCGCTACAAGCAGCCAAAAATATTGCAAAGCCAGACGATTTGGTCTGCATCACAGGATCCATTTTTACCGTGGCCGAAGCTAAAAAATATTTTCAAAATGAAAAAAACCTTTCTAATCCTTGGAATTCTACTCAGCCTGGCAAATGATGCGTATTCCAGTGATGACAACCCACCTATCCTGCCTGAGTCCGACAGCGTAATTTCCTCGCAGCATAAACGGGATGAGTTGCCTGTAAGTTCTGATGGTATCTATTCAGACGACGAAGTTTTTATTACCCCATCGGGTTATAAAATCGTTCCGGGTGATATTCCCAATTGGTTTTGGGCCGACGGCACACCTCTTACTCCAGATGAGTCTGAGAATTTGGATTACAAGTTTGGGCCAACTTCTCCAGACGACTCTCCCGATTGGTATTGGGCGGACGGGAAACCACTGACTTCATCAGAAACCAAAACAATGCCAAACTCTCTGAAATTTCCAGAGTGGATCAGAAAGAATAGTGCTCAAAGAAGTTCTCCCAAAAAAGTAAACAACGCAAAAAGATCCAAAGATGAAGTGTTTCTTCTAGCTGATCATTTGAGGCAAAACGTAAAAAAAGAAATTATCTGGGCTTGGGGTAAAGTAAAAATTCGCTTGGAAAATAAAACTATTCAGGCAGACAAAATAAAAATAAATAATAAAACCGGGGAAGGCATAGCCAAAGGCAACGTAATTATCAAGAACAGCGATGGCACGCACCTGAAAGCTATTAAGTCACGTTTCAATATAAAAAATCAAAAAGGAAAGATTTTTCAGACCCGAGGGCGACTTGGGAAAACCCATTTCATAAAAAGTAGCGAGTTGTCTCGACTATCTGAAAAACACTACACAGCCAAATCTGCATCCCTAACGACCTGTCGAGGGAAATTGCCCGACTGGTTATTTGAGGCAGAAACCATGGATATCATTGCGGGTGACAGAGCTATTTTCACAGGAGGAGTTTTAAAAATAAGAGATGTCCCTGTTTTCTATATTCCTGCCGGTTACCTGCCGATGGACAAGGAAAGAAAAAGCGGTCTATTGTTTCCCTCATTCGGGAATAGCGACATCGATGGTGCAACTTTAAACAACGAATATTATTGGGCCATCGATGACCACTCCGATGCCACCTTTAAACTTGGCTATAGAAGCAAGCGCGGGTTTACGCCAGGCATTGAATACCGGTACACCCCAAGCCTAGGAACAAGTGGCTTTTTTAGTGGTTCATTTATCGATGACAAAATAACTGATTCGACTTTTTGGAAGGTGGATGCAAGCCACTCACAGGATCTACCTTTTGGATTTAAATTCAGCGGAACTCTCGATTTGGAAAGTGAAGAATTCAATAAAACATTTAACGACAATACCAATGAAAGAGCCCGGCGGATTTCTGATTCTTTTGCCACCGCATCAAAAAGATGGGATAGCAGTACCTTGGATATCATTACCCGATATCGTGACAGTTCCGAAATTGCCAGCGATCAAACTTTGGCAGAGCTACCTGAAATAACATATAAAACACAACGACAACTAATTGGTGACACAGGTTTTTATTTTAATCAAGACACCAACTTCACGTCCTTTTTAACAGACCTCAACTCCGACCCTGATGTTGACGATAACTTTTCTGTTCAAAGGTTTGATTTTCATCCGCAGCTCACGCGAACCTTTGCTTTAGCACCCTGGTTAAGCTTCACACCAACTTTGGGGTTACGGGAAACTCTTTATAGCAAAGGCCTGGAGGATACGGGGTTCTTCTCTCGTGAGTCACTGGACCTCTCTGCGAGGCTCGAAGGGCCCAAGTTTGAAAAAATATTCGCTACTCGCAACAAACTAATTCCTAAAGTCAAACATCTGATAGAACCTCGACTTACATTTAACTTTATTCCGGATATAGACAGAAAAGATAAAGATAAAATAAGAACATTCGATGCAATAGATTCTGTCAGTCCGCAAAGCCAGATAACTTACTCGCTTACTCAAAGAATTTTGCAAAAAGAAGCAGATGGCAAGGGCGATTTCAACACTCGGGAGGCACTGAGATTTACCCTTAGCCAGAGTTATGACATAAGAGAAGCAACAAAAACGGAAACAGCAGACAATCCCAGCGAACCATTTTCGGATATTCGTTTTGATGTGGATAGCAGACTTATTGATCCGCTCTTAATAAACTTTGACTCTACTTATGATGTGCATGATGAAGTTTTAAAAACTTTTAACTTTGAAATCGGGTTTAAACCTGTGGACACGCTTACATTTTTTGTTGAGAGAAGGTTCACCCGAAGAGGCGAAACATCTACTCTGGCAACAATTGACTGGGATTTCAAAAAGGGTTGGAACTTCAAAGCCAGCACAAGGTTGGATGAAGAAACTATGACTCATCGAGAAAACAATTTCAGTTTATTGTATGATGACCCCTGCCAATGCTGGGGTTTTAATGTTGACTTTATTCAACGAGACAATTTCAATGGTGGGGCAAGAAGCCAGGAAAGCAAATTTCTCATGGGAATCACATTCCGAGGTCTAGGCTCAATCAAATCTGGCGCTAAAGAAAAATTTATTCACCGAGAATTCAAATCAATAAAATGAGTGATTTAGAAAAATTATCCAGAATTGCTTTAGAATCAGGTGCCATAAGATTGAGTCCGGATGATCCGTTTACCTGGGCATCGGGATACAAAATGCCCATTTACAACGACAACAGAATTCTATTAGGGAAAGCAGAAAACCGATCTTTCATCGCACAAATATTTGCAAAGTATATCGGTGAGTCTATAAAAAACCTGGATGTCATCGCAGGAACCGCCACGGCCGGAATTCCTCATGCGACCACCCTGGCGGATAAACTCAACAAACCTCTTATTTATGTGAGAGCCGCTGCCAAATCTCATGGAATGGGCAACCAAATCGAAGGCCCTCTGACTGCGGGTCAAAACGTCCTGCTAATCGAAGATCTAATTTCGACAGGAGGAAGTGCCATAAACGCAGTAAACGCAATTCGCAAATCTGAGGGGGTTGTGGAACATTGCTTATGTATTTTTAGCTATGGTTTCACAGAAGCTCAGCGTCGTTTTGATGAAATACGCTGTCAATATCACCCTATTCTAACCTTCCCAGATCTTTTGAAAGAAGCCCAATCCATGCAAATTCTATCAAATGAGCAAATTGAGTCTCTGCAAACATGGCATAAAGACCCATTTAAATGGGCTGAAACTAAAGGGCTTTAACCACTCCCTCAATCAAATATCCCTGGTTTTATCCCCTCCTTCAAATTGCCCTGTTTTTATCCATATTGATATTGACATAGCCCTTTATAAATAATAGTATG
>JABJCF010000282.1 GCA_018665625.1 Nitrospina sp.
AAGACAGGTTGTTGGCGAATATGAGAGATCCTTCTCGGGTCAAGGCTTCTATTGTTTTTTCAACTTTTGTCACTATTTACCTCTTAGTGTTAGTGTCTGGCTCGAAAGAATGAAGAGGTGATTATAGTGAGCCTCCTTCCAATCTGTCAACCAATGTGCTTTTTCTTTGAAATTTAGGCAGAAAACAGGCCTTTTTGCAAATAGGTGGAATGATTGACAGAGGCCCCTGAGAACTCTATAATTTGGAGCACGCATATATTATCAAAATAACTCATTTAGCTAGAAATACTTAAGTTGATGGCAGGGCTATTTTATAGCCTTAGGCCGCTCTTTTATTTCTAGGCAAAAGATAAATACGGTTCGTTAAAAATTTAAAAGGTGGTGCCCGGTTATGAGTGAAGTGAGCGAAGGAAGAAAGCTTGAGAATCTCGGTTACGAGAATTTGCAAAAGAACAATATTCAGGAAGCAGAGTCCAATTTTCTGGC
This sequence comes from Nitrospina sp., assembly GCA_018665625.1. Next base: position 487 of record JABJCF010000282.1, read on the forward strand.
TGCTTTAAAGGAAATGGAAAAAGAGGGCGATGATGCGGGGCAGGCCTATGTGTTGGGTAACCTGGGCAATATTAGTTTTCAGGGCAAGCAATTTGACAAGGCCGAAGAGTATTATTCGCGTTCCCTCTCTTTTATGGAAAAACTGAAAGACCCTAAAGGTATCGAAAGTTCGTTGGGCAATCTGGGAAACGTTTATTTTTATCAGGGCAGTTTTGACAAGGCAGAAGAAAACTACCAGAAAGCCATGAATATTATGATAGAGGCCAATGACCCTCTGGGGCAGGGCATCTACAGTGAGTACCTTGGGAACATTTATCTGAAAAAGGAAGAAGCGGAAAAGGCGATTGAGTATTACGAAAAAGCCAAAGAGTTTATGTCTGCCGCCAAGCAGGATGAAAGAAAAATCAAACAACTCGATGAACGCATTGAGTCGATCACAAAATCTCCTCTCTATTTAAAGAAAAACGAAGAGACACTTGTTGCCAACGTGGAGTCTCTTATCTCCACCGGACAAAAAACCAAGGCCGTTGCCAAACTTCAGGAGTTGGAAGAAATTTATTTCCAGTGGAAACGCATGGACAAGGTCGTTGAAACCATCCAGAAAACCACAACTCTATTGGAGGAGATGGATGATAAAACCTCTGCCGGTGTTTGTTATGCCAATTTAGCAGGCATCTATCTACAGATGGCCTCGGAAGGGCAACCGGAAAAAGTAGATGAGGCGGAAACCTATTTCAAAAAAGCTCTGGAAGTCATTGGTGATTCTGACAAACGCAGAAACTCTTATCTTCTAGGCAGTCTGGGAAACATTTATCTCAATCAAAATAAACTCGAACTGGCATGGGAAAATTTTGAGAAATCTCTTAAAACCATGCAGGAACTGGGCGATGGACTCGGTGAGGCGCGTGGTTATGCCAATCTGGGGACCGTTCGCGGGCTTCAAAAAAACTGGGATGCTGCTGAAGAGCAGTATTTGCGGTCTTTGGAGTTGATGGAGAAAAATGAAAATCGCCCTGGTATAGCGCAGCAGTGTGAGTCACTAGGTGACATTTATCTTAAGAAAGATGAATTCGACAAGGCTGAAGATAATTTCATGCGAGCCAGTGACCTTTATGAAGAGATGAAAGAACAAAATAGTGTCCAGGAAGTGCAGGACAAATTGATGTTCATTTTCTCGCAGCCAAAATACCTTGAGCGTCGCAAAAATGACCTTCGAGAAGGGCTGAAAAAACCAGAGGCAGAAAAAGATCCCAAGCTAAAATTGATGCTTTTAAATGACCTGGGAAATGTTTTGTTCATGTCAAACGACTGGGACGAAGCGGCCGAAGTGGCCAAAGAGACGATCGCCTTGCATGAAAAATCAGGGGATAAACTGTCCCTTGGAGGTGCTTACGGTAATCTGGGAAGCATTCAAATGCAGAAGGAAGATTTTAAAGGCGCTGAAGAGAGCTATAGCAACGCTATTAAAATTAAAGAAGAGTCCAAGGACCAGAGTGGCCTAAAAGATTTGTATGCAGGGTATCTGAACATTTTGATTCTCGCAGGTAAGATGGAGAAGGCTGAAAAGCTGGTGAAAAAATCTTTAAGTCTTAACAAGGCTGCAAACAATTCCAAAGGCCTTATTGCGGATTACCGAAACCTCGGCAATATTTGTTTGCAGAAAAAGGAATGGTCGGGTGCTGAGAAAAACTATCTGGAAGCGCTGACATTAAATACCGCCGCAGACAATAAGCCAGAGATGGCCGAAGATAATCGCAACCAGTACAACCTCTATTTGCAAAAGGAAGACTGGGCCCACGCAGAGAAATATGCCTTGAAATCTTTTGAAATTGCCGAGCAAATTAATGATGTCCGTAATGTTTTAGCAGACAGTCGGGTGCTGGCAAAAATTTATGTTGAGAAGAAAGAACGAGCCAATCAGGAAAAATTTTATGTCAAAGCCCTTGAGACATCTGAAAAAATCGACGATCCAAAGGAAGTTTGCATAGACCTTAGGAATCTTGGAAAATTTAATATGGAGAGAGGGTATCGCGAAAAAGCTAGCGAGGGTTTCCAGAGGTCATTTGAAATTGCCAGCAAATCAAACGATAAAGCTGAAGTGGCAGAAGACTATCGTAACCTGGGCAATCTTGCATTCAGCAATGGAAAAAGAGAAGAAGCAGAAGATCTATATTTGAAAGCATTGAAAATCACCCAAGAGGTGGGTGATCTGCGGGGTGCCGGTCAGGATTTAACGTATTTAGGTAACCTGAAGTTTAAAGATATGAAATACGATGACGCAGAAAATTACTTTGGCAAAGCGGCTGATTGTTTTAGAGAAATACAAAGTTGGTCAAATTTAATCCAGTTCAACATGACTGTGGCACGAATGCAGATACTTGTGGGCCGATTTGATCAATTTGATAAATATTTGAAAGATGCCAGAGAAATTGCCCGTGATCTGGGCGATCCAGAACCTATCATGGAAGCCATTAAAGCCATGGAAAAAATGAAGGATGAGATCGATAAAAAATAGTCAAATCAAATAACCAAACCATTGAAATTCCGTAAATTATTTTTCCCGAGGTCTTAGGAAATAATCTGGTGCTTCGAAGGTAAAAAGTATAAAATAGAAGTTGTACGGTCAAAAATTTAATATATTTATTGCATCCATGCTGCGGAAGTTCTAAACCCGTTTTCACGTCCAGAGTTCCTATTTTAAAAGGGTTAATGGATTTTTGAAGGTCAGTAAAAGTGGTTTTTTGGAATGAGATGCGATTATACGTTGGGAGAGTTTTATTAGCGTAACTCCTAAAAAATAAAGGCCTTTTGTCTTGACATGGGCCTTTAAAAGGGGCTAAGTTACCTTAATCAAAGATTAGTAGAAGGGCGATTTGCGCCTTGATTAGGATGCAAACGCTTAGATTTTTAACACCTAATTTGAATTAATTTTATGAAAGTTAGTTACAGTCCACAGCTAATGGAAGAGTCAGTTTTCCGACATCTCAATCATTTGGAGCGGTCGGGTTATCGTTCTGATTATGACGAATTCCATTCTCTGGCAGATCCTATATACGAGCTTCCTGAAGATGATCGAGAGATCGCCTTTGAAAAAGTAAACCGCCTGTTTTTCCTTGAAAAATTGAAGCTGGGTGACCATGTGTTGCGAGCTCTGGAAGCGGTCGGCCTGATTCCCAAAAGAAAACGAACAACCAAAAAATCTGCCTTGCTGCAGAAAAATGCGGTTGCTGAGTTGGCAGAAGAGATTGAAGAATCGGAAGAGGCGAAGGACGAAACTGGATCTTCTGAAGAAGAAGAACAGGTGGAAGACGCGGTAGCCGTTGCGGAAGAGGAAGAGGCTTTGGAGCCGGTGGAAGAAAACGATGAAGTATCCTACGATTTGGCGCGCGAGTTCGAAGAGCGTATCAAAGAAGTTGTTGTAAAAAGAGCGATCAATAAAGTGGATGAGGGTTCTAATGTTCTCAACCGAGTTTCTGGTAACCCCATCATTGAGATGAGGGTTCTCGCCAGTCGGTTCAGCAACCCTGAAGAAGCTCTGGATCTGGATGCTTTCCTGATTCAGGAATTAATGCATGCCAAGGATATGGTTGACCCCGAGTTTGAC
>JABJCF010000003.1 GCA_018665625.1 Nitrospina sp.
AAGAAAAATATTTTACGTCGCGATAATTATACCTGTCAGTATTGCGGCACTTCGAACCATCCATTGACCGTTGACCATATTATGCCAAAATCCCGAGGAGGCAAGACTAACTGGACGAATGTGGTCGTTGCATGTAAGAGTTGCAATTTGAAAAAGGGGAACCGTACTCCATTAGAAATAGATATGAAGTTAAAACGAAAACCGATAAAACCTGACTACCAATTTATTCCTTTTATTATACCCCCAGGGCCTGACTCCCATCTTGAAACATGGCAGAAATACCTACCCAAAAATATGCTGGCAAAATCTTCTAGCTTTTAACATCCTTAAAATACAGTTATTATAGGGTTGCATTAATTACCGAGTTATAGTTTGTATTTTAGATAGGCGAATTATGGAACCCAAATCTCTCATCCAGATAATCTCCGAACAAGAGTTTTTAAATATTGTTCAGGAACCTTGCGAATTGTTTTTTAGGGTTAGCAACGATTTCGCAAAGATTGTTGAAGAAAAAAGCAACGTTTCGCGAAAAGTTTATTCAAGATTGATGCAGGAGTCTGAATATTTGGAGAGTGTTTTGGACGAGCATGGAGCTCGTGAAAATAAGGCTTGGTCCTTTTTTTCTGAATACATTGCCTGCATTCGAAATCTCGCAATCGCGGCATTTTATATCAAGCATATCCTTGATCGTTATCCTTATTATAAATTAAAGGAGCCAAAGGCGATTGATGAGGAATTCCATTTAGCCGCCAACCAGTCCCTGGAATTTATAAATAAATCGATTTTAAATTTAAAACAAGAAGCAATCCGCACTGGAAAACTCAATGGCTTGACATGTGTGGTGGATAAAGGCTCAAACGATGAGTTTTTTAAAATTGAATCGAATAAACGACTCCCAAAAAATATATTGGATGACGATGTAAAAGAAGAGCGGGAACGGATAATTGATCTATGCCGGAAATATAGAAAAATTGCCAAACTGATTCAAGAAACAAAGATTGAGAAGTCTGATGATGTAAAAACCATCCGAGCTTTAATTCCGGCCAAGTTAGACGAAAAAATTGTTCGAATGTATAAAGAACATATTCATAGCGTTCAATCAGAATATGACACTTATGTGAAAAATACCTCTTTCGAAAAAGAGCTTCAGGAGTTAGGGAATTTCAGGGGCTATGTTTCTATGCCCCTGCATTTGTTGGAAGTGGTTCTCTGGCTTTGTCATTTTTATGAGAGGCATGAAGACGACATTCGTCATGGAGAATGCAAACAAAGTATTTCCCGGATGGTCAATAAAGATGAGCTCCTTGGACACGTAGTAAATTTCGGGTTTTATTTCAGCAAACATTTTATGCGTGAAGGGGATAAAATTGCGGTAGCAATTTTAAGTGGGTTTGTTGAAAACATTCGTGCAGAAGTAACAATTCCTCAACCCCTGGGGTTTCATGCCCGACCTTCTACATACATCTCACTGATTGCCCGTCAGTATGATGGTGAACTTCATATGTTGATTGATGGCGATAAGTACAATGCTAAATCGGTTATGAGTCTTTTGCAGGCCGGAGGAGCGATTGCTGACAAGGGTTATAAGACTGTAGAGTTCGAGGGCTCTAAACAAGCGATCGAGGATGTTAAAGTGCTTGCTCAGCATAATTACTGTGAAAAGGGGGAGTTTCCCCGCAAACTAAGTTATTTAAGACCAGATGGAAATTAAGGTCGAAAACAAATTAGAAGAGAAGCTGATTAACGATCAAAACGAAATTTATGATTTCGTGGATAAGCTAGATCGGGTTGTCGGCACAGCTACCCGGCGCGAAATTCATAAAAGAAAGCTTATGCATCGTTCCATCCATATTTTGGTCTTTAACTCCAGTAAGGAGATATTTTTACAGAAAAGATCGATGGCAAAAGATGAAAACCCGGGTTTATGGGACACATCTTCTGCAGGTCATGTTGATTCTGGCGAAACCTACGATGAATGTGCTCATCGGGAATTATGGGAAGAGTTGCAAATAGAAGGTAATTTAATTCCTTTATCTAAAATCGAAGCCTGCGAGGAAACTTATCAGGAGCATGTGCAGGTTTATACTTGTGTGACTGATGCAGAAATAAAAATTAATAAAGATGAAATTAGTGAAGGGAAATATTTTGATTTGGCCTTGCTAAAAACCGAAGCCAAAAAAAATCCCGAACTGTTCACATCGTCTTTTAAGTTGATTTTGAATAAATATGAATCGAGATTTTGATGAGTATACAAAATAAAATATGACTACCTTTGATATTGTTATTTGTTCCATACTGGGCTTGAGTATGGTGTTGTCCCTTTTTAAAGGTTTCGTTAAGGAAGTCTTCTCTTTGCTTTCCTATTTGGGCGGTTATCTTATGGCCACCAAGTATCAAGGAGCATTTTCGCAGCTGTTGATGGAAAGCATCCCAAGTAAACCAATCGCTAAACTCATTGCTTTTGTAGCAATTTATATTTTGACGGCCATTATCATTTCATTAATGGGCAAGATTGCCAGAGGAATGATTATGTCTGCGACCCAACTTTCGCCAGTCGATCGGATGATGGGAGGAGTTGTTGGGATTGGCAGAGGGGTTGTAATAATTGTTGCTGTCACCTTTCCGCTTCAGTTTTTTCCGGAAGTAAGCAATAAAATTACTAAAGATTCCATTACGGCTCCCTACTTAGCCCAGGTTTTAACATTTGTAAAACAGAATCCGGGCACCCTCAGCATCCGCAAACAGCTGACAGATTTTAATTTGGATGGCGCAAAAGAAAAATTTGAGGAGCTTAAGAATTTAAAAAATATGGCTGACCAATTTGAAGATTTAAAAAAGAAGCTACCTGATATGGGAAGTGATTCTAAAAATGGTGAAAAGCCCTTGGATCAGTATTCCAAGGAAGATCTTCAAAAGCTAAATGATATATTGAAGTCTGTTGAAAAAAAATAGCTATTAAACCCGGGTACTTTCACTCTCTCTCCTGAAATTTTATGACAACCAAAATTAATATCAATGGTGACATTCAGGACGAGGCTTTCATTTCAATTTTGGATCATGGGTTTTTGTTTGGGGATAGCATTTATGAGGTTGTATGCACCAACCAGGGCAAACCTTGTTTTCTGGATGAACATTTAAAAAGACTTTATGCTTCTGCATCAGGGATCTCATTAAATATCCCCCATGATGAAACCTGGATAAAAAAACAAATCAAAGTTGCCTTGGATTCGGCAGGGAATGCTGAGTCCTACATCCGAATCATTGTCACTCGGGGAGTGGGTGAGATGGATATTGATCCGTCATCATGTAACCATCCAAACATAATTATTTTTGTCAAAAATATTCCTCAAATACCAGAGGAAAATTATGAAAAAGGAATTTCTGTTGCGTTGGTGTCTATTAAACGAAATTCTCGTGATGCCTTGAATCCCGCTGTAAAAACTGGAAACTATTTGAATAATGTTCTTGCAAAGGTAGAGGCTCAAAAAATGGGTGCTGAGGATGCCATAATGGTTAATCCATGGGGGCAACTGACGGAGGGTACGACCAGTAATTTATTTTTTGTTAAAGAAGGGCGACTTTTAACACCAGAAAAGGGATGTGGAATTCTTTCTGGGATTACTCGTGAGAAAATAATTCAACTTGCCAATGAAAATGGAATAACTCTGGAAGAGGGGAAGTGGCCGGGAGAGGAACTTTTTAAGGCAGAAGAAGTATTCCTGTCGGGAACAGTGAAAAAAGTTCTGCCAGTTTCAATATTAGATAGTCGGCCTGTAGGAGAAGGTAAACCCGGTCCCATAACCCAAAAAATTATGCGACTGTATTCGGAGTTATTGGATAACCTTGATTAGTCTTTTGCTGATTGGAGTTTGATTTGTCATTATTGGTTGGACTCACTGGGGGAATAGGATCAGGTAAAACCCTGGCAGCTTCTTTTTTTAAAGAATTTGGAGCCTATGTTTTAGATGCAGATTTAATCTGTCGTGAACTTGTTGAACCTGGAAAACCAGCATGGAATGAGATATCGAAAATATTTGGTGAAGAAATTCTTGATCCATCAGGAAACCTGGATAGAAAAAAACTCGCTAGAATAGTTTTTGAGAACAAAAAGAAAAAAATTGAGCTAGAAGAAATTCTCCATCCCAGAGTTTTTGAATCTGAAAAACTCAAGTATGAATCCATCCGAAAAAAACACCCAAAAGCGTTGGTAATTGTTGACGCTGCTTTATTGATTGAGTCGGAAAACTATAAAAACATGGACAAAGTTGTAGTGGTAGATTCCGATGAAAAAACTCGTATTAATAGGATTCAGGCTCGAAATAAAATGAGTTTAGATGAAGTAGTTGCCAGAATGAAAAACCAAATGCCCGGTGAAGAAAAAAAACAATATGCTGATTTTATTTTGGAAAACTCCTTAGATAAAGACAAATTACGGGAGCAAGTGAAGGACCTTAATACCAAATTGTCTCTTTTAGCAGTAGAAAATATTTAAAAAACAACAACTTAGTATTGAGTTCTGCTCCCTACAATCCGTAGAATAATAGATGAATTGTTTTAATTCGGTGGAAATTAGCTATGGCTGAAGAAGAGGGAAAAGAAGAGCTATCATCCGACGAGGCCGCAGAACTTGAAGCTTTATTAGAGGACGCAGGAGGTGGTGAAGAAGCTGCACCTGGCGTTAAAGGGAAATTCCAAAAGATTCTCTCTAATAAAAAGCTTCTAATGATCTTTGGGGGTGGGGCATTGGTTTTACTCATTGCCATAGGGGCTGGGGTTTACTTCATGACGTCTGGTACAGAGGAAGAAGTGGTTCCTGTTGAGGAAGAAAAGGCTGAGGAAGAATTGGAAGCCGAAGAGGAAACCTCCGCCGTTGAAAAGGTCAATATTTATAAATTAGAGCCTTTTTTCCTGCCCGTCCGGGAAAATGGAAAGGAAACGGGAAGATTTATATCACTTTCTGCAAACCTTTTATTGAGTAACAGTGTGCTCAATAAAGATCTCGATAAGGTTCTGCCTCTGGTTCGAAAGAATATTTATGGTATATTGAGAAGAAAGCGTCCTAGCGATTTTACTCTGCAAAGATCCAACACAGAGGAGAGAATAAAAAAAGAAATCCTTACAGCTTCAAATGCACTACTATTGAGTGGAACAGGAACCGTTACTGACGTGTTTTTTTCAAGTTTTATGATCAAATAGAACCTCTCTAATTGATTTTGTTTGGCAACGACTTATATTTACTAGGAAATAATAATTTCGAGTATCAATTATGCCAACAACTCTACCAGTTAATACCCAGCAAGTTTTGCAGATGGGTACGCACACCGAAAAAGTACAGCAAACCATTCAATCTCTGCCCAATGTCACTGCGCAACAAGTAAATAAAGAGCGTGAGGTGACGGATGAAATGAAGCGCACAACGGTTCAAGAAGCAGAAAACACCTATTTTATTGAAGAAACAGATCCCCAAACAGGTGAAAAAAAACGAGTGCGAATATTGAAAAAGAAAAAAGCGGATTCTGAAAAAGAATCAATAGAATCTGAAGAAATCGTGCCTCCAGAAGGCAACCATGGGGGCAAAATCAATATTCGAGCCTGAACAGATTTATCTCTCTAAGCGAACAATCCATTTTATAGCTAAAAATACGACAAAGAGCCATAATGACCCCATGTTATTTTGCCGATAAGCTAAATTAGGGCAAAATGGCCGTTGTACTCCTATGGGCTTAATTCTAATTCCTTAATTTTATTTTTACCTGAAGGGATTTCCTTGGTTATTCCAACCATACCACTTGAAAACCTTGTCAATAAAGTGATAAGGATTTTGTCAGGAGAAAATTCTCCTCTCATCCCTTTAGGCTTAAAAAACCAATTGCAGCCGGGAAAAATCCTACAGGGAGAAATTTTAAAAATACTTCCCCAAGGAAAAGCTACTGTTTCAATTGCAGGCCAAAAGGTTGTCGCTGAATTACCAGATTTGCGCCCCAATGTACAAGGTGATTCAAATACTTTAAAAACTGAGAACTCTTTTAAGCCAGGACAGAAAATTTATGCTCAGGTTGAAAAGGTGAATCCTGCACCGGTTTTAAAACTGGTTCCTCCTCCACAGCAAAAGATTCAAGAGGAAGGCTACACAACAAACCTTTCCCGTAAAGTTAAACCAGAGATATTAAAATTCGAAAAGGTTAAGGAGTTAAGACTTCCTCCAGATAAAATTGTTCCAGTGACAATCAATCGTATTGATAATTCAAATACATTATCTGTAAAGTTTGAGGGGCACGAGTTTCTGGTCAAAACGCAAAATGCAGCTTTATATCGCCCTGGCGCAAACGTTCGTATTCAATTTCAAAAAGTTGAAAATGGTTTTACAGCAGTTCTACTTGATCCTCCAGAGAAGTTGGGAGGGGTTGAGTTGGATTTGATAAAACCTTATCTTCCTGCGCGAACACCTTTAGGGAAGCTGGTGGGTGAGTTAACTAGAGATGTTCTTGGTTCTCCCGTGCTGAAGGAGTTGGGCATTAAGCCAGAGCTTATTGAAAGGTTACGGCAGACATTACAGGTTTTAACACCTAAGTCCGGTGTCACTCCAAAGGACACTGAAATAGAAGAGCAAGTGGATAAATCGGGTGTTCGTTATGAGGCTAAGGTAAAACAAACCTTAACTGAACCAGAAAACTCTCGAAACCGACTAGAACTTGCTAAAGATTTGAAAGGGCAATTACTTGATTTAATCAAAATAACTGATAAAGCAATTAAAAACCTACCAGAACAAAACCAAAGTAGGCAGGTTTCTGACTTCCAACAACGGATAAATAACTCTGCCGATAGTATTGAGCTGAATCAACTTTCTTCACGCGTTTCCACGCAGGAAAATCAACCTCTGGTAATACAGATACCCAATCCTCTCAGCTCAAGCGATAAAACCATCAACCTTTTTATTCGGGAAGATTCTCAAGATGGACAGGGTGGAAAAAAAGGTGAGAAAGGTTCCTATAATTTGGCATTTTTTTTAGACCTGTCAGCACTTGGAAATGTAAAGATCAGTGCAAAGGTGGAACCAGAAAGTTTAGCCGTGCGCATGGAAGTGGAAAAGGAAGATATAGCAGATTACATTCGTAATAACGCAGCTGAATTTGAGCAACAAATGAAAAAGAAAGATATGAACACTTCAGTGGAATGTTGCACAGAAGAGAAGGTGAATCCCATAAAAGATAATTTGATTGAATTACTTGTAAGCCGGAACACTTCTCTTTTAAGTATAAAAACATGAGTCAAAAGGACAGTGATAAGAAAAAATCAGCCATATCCTTGCAATATAAGAAGGGCAAAAATGCTGCTCCCAAAGTTACTGCGAAGGGTCAGGGTTGGGTTGCTGATAAGATTATAATGATGGCTAAGGAAAATAATATTCCTATCCGTGAGGATAAAGATTTACTCAATCTACTTTCTGAAATAGATGTGGGGCAGGAGGTTCCTGAATCTTTGTATAAAGTGGTGGCAGAACTACTCGCCTGGGTGTACCAACTCAATAAGGAATACCCTGTGTCAAGGGCAGAGTAAATTCGTACCAG
>JABJCF010000283.1 GCA_018665625.1 Nitrospina sp.
CACGTTTGGTTTCATTGATTGCCAGATTGAAAGAACACACTCACACAACTCGAACCGATATTCTTGTAGGTCTTCCCGGGGAATCTTTTGATAGCCATTTAAGATCATTAGAAAAAGCCTTGTCCTACGGTATTAACGATATTCTTGGAGGAGAAGTTCAGTTGCTTCCTGGCAGTGAAATGAATACTAAAGAAACGCGAGAGAAATTTGGTCTGAAAACAAAATATCGTTTTTTTGAAGGATGCTCGGGGATATACAGAGGTGAAACTGTTTTTGAATTGCAGGAAGTGATTCGAGCGACCAACGATATGACTGAAGCTGAGATGATTCGGTTGAGAGGTCTGCGAACACTATTTTTTGGTGGGTTGACACTTGGTGACCACCGTCCTTTGGTGGCATACCTGATTAAGAAGGGGGTCCAGCTAACCGATTTACTTAGGAAAGTAATTTTATCTGGATCAGATCATCCAGTTTTGTGTGAAACTTTTGAATGGTTGGGGAATCAAATTTCTGCCGAATGGTTTGAAACCATTGAAGAGGCGGATTTGTATTTAAAGGATCCTGAAAATAATGCTAATTTTTTCAGCGATAATATGTTTGTTAAATTAAATTATGCTTTTACCGCTTATCTCCTCCTTCATCCTAAACAATTTGAAGCGTATTACCAGAAAATTGAAGAGGAAGTTTGCCAGCTACTTCCAAATGAACCGAAAAACATTATTCGCGAGATCGTAAAATTATGTAAGGATCAAAACTTTTTATTTCGTTGTCTTTATGGTGATCCGTCTCCCCGCGCATCTATCAAGCTTTCACGGTTGACCTCAAGGGAGCTTAAAGAGAGTGGATACCTTAGTCCCGACTGTTATTTTGATTCTGAGAATATTGTTTTAGGATTGGATGAGGTGACGGCCTCTGGAATACTTGATAATATAAATTCAAGAAAAGGCCAGCCTTCTATTTTTGATTTGACGCAGATCATGCAAATGTATCGTGGGAGGTTTCAAATGAAACCTCAGTCTAAAACTCTTTTGGGTAGGGCCACCAATCCTGTAGTGGCTTGTTCGTAGTCCAGGAATAAAGATTCATTTCAATTTTTCGAGAAATATTTTAAAAAATACTTATTTAGTATTAGCAGAAAAAAACCGGAGCCTGCGAAATGCATCCGCCAGCCCCATCTCCATCCGCGACTCATGGGTCCCTTTGATTAAATTCTGGATGATCAAGAGCGGTCTTTTGGGCCGATATAAATAAGATACACTGTAGAAAATTCCGAGTCCAAAAACCCGCATAATCTTTAGACCTGTATTCGAGAGGTTTTCACAATAGGATGTCGTTTTTGAGGGATCACCATAAGTTCTTAGCTTGTCGTAAAACTCGTCATCCAGTTTTATAGTGTTTTTGGACTTTAGGTAATCGAAAAGCTCTGTGCCGGGATAGGGGGCATAACCCCAAATACCTAGATCGTGGGCTCCTGCAAAAGCCAGACGGGCAATAAACTTGTAAGTTTCAAAAATATTCTTAACGGTGTCTTTTGGAAAACCAAAAATAATATTCACTTTGACATTGATACCCTCTTTAACAGTGCCGCTAATTGATTCGATCATTGATTCGGGATTCACCTTTTTTTTGATTTCTTTAAGAACGGAAGGTGAGCCGCTTTCAGGGGCATAAGTCATATTGCGGCATCCAGAACGATACATCCAATAAGCGACTTCACGGTCAATGGCTTCAGTCCGAGAGCCGGACGGTATCTGCCATGTGATATTAAGGCCTCTTTCTTCCATCTTTTGACAAAAATCAATGATCCATTGTTTTTTTAATACAAATGTCAAATCGTAAAAATCAAAGTTTGTGGCACCATACCTATTCATTAAGTCTTCCATCTCGTCCAACAATAAGTTGGGATCACGAATCACCCAACGTGTAGTCCACATATTCGGACTTGAGCAGAAGGTACATTGATAGGGGCAGCCGCGACTGGCAACAACAGGCATTGACCGCCCACGGTTCACCCCTAACCCGAAACCACGGTCAAGATATTCATGAATTGGCATCAGGTTCCAAGC
>JABJCF010000284.1 GCA_018665625.1 Nitrospina sp.
AACCCCGATCCGTAACCTGAGACACAGCATCCTTCTTAAACTCTACTGTATAACGTATCCCTTTTGTCATCATAAACTCCTTGTTGTGTAATTCATTTTTACCTTACAAGGTGTCTACAAATCTAGGGGCGTATCAGTTTGGGGATTTTAAAGGATGGGAGAAATTTCGATTACGAGATGAAAGTAGTAATGTTTTCATGGATAGACCTGTTACGGATTTTCAGGTACAGGTCCTAGAAGATATTCAGGTGAAACTTGACTCAGGTTCCAAGGTTGAAGCAAAACCTGGGGTTTTACCCGCTATGGTTCATGGCAGGATAATTGGGGTGGAAAATGGTAGTGAGTGGATGGCGTTGGTTGCTTCTAATGGTATTTTGCGTGCTGTGTCTCCTGTTATAAAAATTGATGACCAGTATGAAGTTATGGCACTTTTACCCGAACAAGCTTTTAACGAAGGGACGAATAAAGTTGAACTTTATTTAATTAAAATACCGGTGAAAAATCCAGTTAATATATTCCTACCTCGACTTCTTGAGAATTAAAACCTTTTTTGTTCCGTTTGGGAGTGAACATGTTCTCCTATTTAAAATCATTTTTCTATTGAGCTGTATATTGTGGACTCATACAAAAATATAAAATTCCACTTTTTTGTCCTTTCTGGACTCGCTTTATCTCCTTTATATGGTGTGCTTTCAGAAGAGCCTGGTTTCTTTTGGGTTCATAATGCAGAACCTATGAACTTTTTATTTCTAATTGGTTTTCTTTCCTTTGTGTTTCCAATTTTTATAGCAACTGCATTTAGCTTTTTGGCTAATAGATTTGCCAACTTTCGTGGGATATTTCAGAATATTTTTCTATCTTTTCTTGTCATTTTGATATGCCTTCCTCATATAAAAAGAATAATAGAGGATAGTCTTTTAGGTCCTATTTTTATTGCGGTTTTTATTGGGGCTGCTTTTTCTTATTGTTATAAAAAGTATTCAGGCCCTGGCTTATTTTTAAATTATATTTCGCCTGCAATTTTAATTTTTCCTGTCTTATTTGTTTTTGTGCCTCAGATTTTTGTGCTTGTCTTTCCAGAGGATAAACAAATTCAATATCCGAAAGTTTCAATCTCAGGTGAAACGCCTGTGGTTTTCATATTGTTTGATGAGTTTCCACTGTCTTCATTGCTGAATGAAGATTTGATGATTGATGAGGCAGCTTTTCCTAATTTCCATAAATTGGCTGATAAATCTCATTGGTTTCGAAATACCTCTGCAAATTATGCATGGACAGGGCATGCCGTGATGAGTGCCCTGACTGGCATGGCGCAAAAGAATTCGCGCTTGGGGACATATAGAAATTTTCCAAATAATTTGTTCACGCTGATGGGGCATGAATATCAAGTGGAAGGCTATGAATCTGCACTTCGCTTATGTCCTCCGCATATATGCACGAATCAACAGGAAACTAAAGATTGGGATGAAACTAAAATATTTTGGTTGGATCTGGCGGCAATTTACTTGAATTTAATTCTCCCACAGGCAAACAAGTTTGGTGTGCCGGATATATCTCAAAGCTACAAAGATTTTTGGGGCGATAACAAAGGCGAGAAGGCAGATGGGAAAAAGACTGAAAATTTTGTTAAGAAAGAATTTAATATTCCCATGTTTGAAGCAGAATTTGGTAAGGAGGTTATGGCTGGTCGAGAAGAACTGGTGGGTAAATTTCTGGAAGGAATAAAATCTGAACCCAAAAAAGCATTTTATTTTTTGCATATTTTATTGCCGCACATGCCCTACAGGTTTTTACCTTCAGGGAAACAATATGATTTTTCAGGTCAATATGATTTGATTGGTCTGGATCAAAAGGCCTCGAAGGGTGGGACCTGGGGAAATAGTGAATGGTTGACTCATATTCAATATCAAAAATTTCTTAATCAGGCGGCTTATACTGACCGCTTGCTTGGAAAGGTATTTGATAGACTTGAGAAATTAAATATTTTTGATTCCTCTTTGTTTATTGTGTCTGCCGATCATGGAGTGCATATAAAAGAAAATGGACTGAGAAGAAAAGTTCACTACGAAAACCTGGGTGATATTGCACCCATACCTCTTTTTATGAAACTTCCCAATCAGAGAAAAGGGGAAATTAACGATACTCCGGCGACTTCTGGTGATATTGTTCCAACTCTTGCTGATATATTAAAAATCCATGTTCCCTGGAAAATGGTGGGCCATTCTCTTTTCCAAGGGGCGGGTGTTGAGCGACAAAGAATAATTCAGGATTTTGAAAGAATCGCTTATAAAGTTCCTAAAGATTTAAAACCTCTTTTGTTTGCAGCGGTGAAAAGAAAACAGCAGCTCTTTGGTAAATTTCAAGGGTGGGATAATTTTAGATTACAGGGAGTAACCCATGGAGAGTTGTTTGATCAGTCTGTTTCGAGTTTTCAGGTTCAACCCATTGAAGAGGTTCAAATTTCGCTGAACACAGACTCTCAAGTTCAGGCCCGACCCGGGTTTTTACCTGCAATTGTTCAGGGAGAGTTAATGGGACTTGATAATAAGGATGGATGGCGAGCATTGATTGTTGTGAATGGAATTTTTCAAGCTGAGTCACCTGTTATGGATATGGACAATAAGAAAAAGATTTTAGGGTTTTTACCCGAGCAAGCATTTAAGGAAGGGAGTAATGCCGTAGAAGTTTACTTGCTTAAAAAGCCGTTTGAAAAGCCTTTTAAACTATTTAAACCTGGAGTTACAGGGAAATAAGGTTTTCTACATTTTTAATTTTTGGAAGAACCCTTTCAAAGTGTCCTTGAGAGAGTGTCCATCTATTTCCGCAAGCTCTTTGTAAAGTTCTTTTTGTCGTTTGCTTAGTTTTTTAGGGGTGGCTATGTCGAAGTGAATGATTTGGTTGCCTCGTCCACCGCCACGCAGTCTCGGGATGCCGGCACCGGGGATTCGATAGCTTCCATTATTTTGAGTGCCTGCGGGTACGGAGATAACCTTTGTTTTGTTTTCTTCTAATAAGGAAACTTCTATTTCCGCTCCTAAAGCCGCTTGCGCAAAGGTCAACGTCATTTTGCAATGAATATCATCTTCCTCGCGATGGAAAAAATCATGCTGAGTGACATGCATGATGACATACAAGTCTCCCGGAGGCAGGCCTT
>JABJCF010000285.1 GCA_018665625.1 Nitrospina sp.
GGTGCTGGTATAAGTGGGATCTAAGTCGATTATTTTTTTAGAAGACATAACAATAGAGAGTGGCATGCTTGAGGAGGCGGCCTTGCCACAACATACTATATCCGGTTGGATCCCATAATGTTGATAAGCAAATAACTTTCCTGTCCGGCCAAATCCAGCTTGAATTTCATCACATACGAGTAAGGATTGGTTTTCCTTGGCAAATTCTGCCATCGCAGTTACGTAATCATCTGGATAGAAAACGGCACCCCAACCTTGGAAAGATTCAATCATAAAAGCAGCGATATTTTTTAAATTTACTCCTTGCCGTATTAAATCTGCTAAATGTTCTCGAAATAATTCTGCTCCAGAAATAGATCTTTTTTCCAGGTCCCATGGAAAAGGGAACGGCGTATGATAAATATTCGGATCTTGAAAACCCACCCAACTTCTTTCTTGCGGTTTTCCAGAAAGCATTTGGGCGCCTAGCGTTTTTCCATGGTAGTTGCCCATACCCGTGATAATGATATTCTTGTCAGGAGAAATGGTTTGACCATGAAGTCGGCTTAATTTTAATGCCCTTTCAGTTGCTTCGGTTCCGGCACTGTATAAGGAGAACTTTTTAAAATAGGGAGGAACAAATCCTGCTAGTTTTTCTAGGTATTTGGCGCGTTCAAGAGTGGGATAACAATAAGAATGCATTAAGGGTTTATCCAACACCTCACGTATTCGGTTTTGAACAATCTCGTTTCCATGTCCCGCATTAGTAACGAATATTGTCGAGGTCATGTCAATCCAACGATTACCCCAGTCATCTTCAATTGTAAAGTCTTTTGCCCGCGACCAGATTATGGGTGGGAAATCGTTCACATTGCATGATTCATATTTAGAGATAGCCTCCAGAATTGTTAAGGACTCTGGAACCGGGAGCTTGGTAACAATTTTACGGTGCTCTGTATTTATTTGTGGAACTTCAATTGGAGTGGATGCAAAACGAAATATACTGGACATAAAAAACTCTAAGGATAAGAAAAGATGGTTAAATAGGTTTTTTAATTAATGACAGCGCAGAAAGATAACCTCAACAAAGAAGGAAACCACCTGTTGCTTACCAGCAAGTTCTACCGCCATCAACGGCTAGGATCGCCCCATTCATATATGAGGATTCATCAGAGACCATTAAAAGAACGGTTCCATGATACTCATCCTTGCGAGCCATTCGACCCATGGGGATTCTGGAGTGAACACGCTCTTTAAATTCGAGGGATTGATCTGCATCAATACCCCCTGGGCATAAGGCATTGACTCGAACTCCACATGAAGCCCAATAAGTAGCCAAATAGCGAGTGAGGCCAATGATTCCAGTTTTTACCACTGAGTAGGTGACGGGTTTAACAGGCTGTTCTTCCGGTGACCTGCCTTCTATTTCATATAATCTTTGATCGGGTCCCACGATCCCGAGGTCAGAAGATATATTTAAAATCACACCTGAACCTTGTTTTGCCATTTGGCTGCCTAGAACTTGGGAACAAATAAAAGATCCAGTTAATCCAACTGCTAAATCTTTTTCCCACATTTCGAGGGAAAAATTTTCAAACCGAGACCAATCGGAATTTTGGTTTTCTCCACCTACTTTTGGATCATTGGCAGCATTATTTATAAGGATATCAACGCGTTGGAACTTTTCAATCAATTTTTCAAGCAACTGTTCTACTTCTTTTTTATTGGTGATATCGACACCTACACCAAGAGCAGGCACCTGGAATTTTTCAGATACCTCTTGAGCTGCTTTTTGTGCATCTTCTCTCCTAACATCGGCCAATATAGGGATTCCTCCCGCTTCTGCAATAACTGTTGCATGTTCTTTTCCCAGCAGGCCAGCCCCTCCAGTTATTACAGCAACCCTGCCTGACAAATCAAATCGCTTTATAGTTTCCACGCAGTAATCCTATTTGGTAAGAATGTGCATTGCGATTTCCTTTATCACTCCATGACCTCTTTGAGTTTTCAAAATAACCTTAGCAGACGCTTTAATTGAATCATCTACATCGGAAGGAGTAAAACTGAGGGGAAGAAATTCTAAAAGAGGAACATCCCGTTGTGAATCCCCTGAATAGCAAACTTGGGACTTGTCCATTCCTGTTTCCGCAAGAATTTTTTTTAACGCAGTCAATTTGTCTTTGCAATCCGACACAAAAAAATCAGGGTCGAACCTTTTTTTTAAAAAATTACAGAAAGGTGTTTTTTCTCCAGTGATAAAGCCAATTTTTAATCCGGCTCGCTTCATTTCGAATATCGCATCAATATCGTCAAACAAAATCCGTTTCGTTTCATTCCCCGAAGCATCAACGTATACTGCACCGTCAGTGAGAACCCCATCAATATCGAGGAAAACTGCCTCGATCACCCCTTTCTCCTTAGCTTTTCCCGAATGGGAATTTCACTTTCATAAACCTTTTTAATTCCATTTCCTGAGGCTTCTTCCCATTGGGAAATATATTCTATAAGTCTTTCAATCCCCGCTGGCTCAACCGAGGCTGCCTGATCGCTGCCCCACATGGCGCGATCAAGAGTGATATGTTTTTCTATCATCGAAGCTCCCATCACAGCCGTAGCAAATGTTGTTGAAAGACCAGGCTCATGCCCTGAATACCCAATGGGTAAATCGTATTTATCCATCAAAGTGGATATCATTTTTAAATTTAATTCATTCAGTTGTGCCGGATAGGTGCTGGTGCTGTGCAAGACAATTAAATCATCTTGCCCTAAAACTTCTACCGCATGCTCAATCTCTGCCATCGTGCTCATCCCCGTGGAGAGAATAATAGGGCGTCCGTATTTTCTATGATGGCGCAAAAGATCGTCATCCGTAAGTGAAGCTGATGCGATTTTATAACATGGCGGGTTAAACTGCTCCATAAAATCTACGGATGCTTCATCCCAGCAGGATACAAACCAGTCAATTTTCAGATTTTTACAGTATCGATCAATTTCCCGGTATTCTGCCAGACCAAACTCCAAACCGCGTTTCAAGTCACCGTTGGTTGCACCAAATGGGTTTTCCCGAGGGCGAGCGAGTTCTTCCGGGGTATAAACCACATCCACCGTTCGCTTTTGAAATTTTACCGCATTGCAACCCGCCTCTGCAGAAACTTTTATTATTTCTTTAGCTGTTTCCAACGAACCATTATGATTGATCCCA
>JABJCF010000286.1 GCA_018665625.1 Nitrospina sp.
CCCGGCACAAATGGTTTAGCAGGTGCTGATGGAGCAGTTGGTCCAGAAGGTCCAACAGGTCCGGCAGGCCCAGCAGGAACTCCCGGTGCAAATGGTTTAGCAGGTGCTGATGGAGCAGTTGGTCCAGAAGGTCCAACAGGTCCGGCAGGCCCAGCAGGAACTCCCGGAGGTACATCGAATGTACATTATGTATCTGCTTTCATACCTGATCCACATACACACAGTGGATATTTAATCGGACGGCAACTCACATTCAACAAAGAAAGTGAAACTTCCCTTTTGAGAGTTTTATATTCGGACAATATGAGGGTGATTACAGGTTCAGTAGCCGCTCAATGGAGGATTCATTTAGATGATGGGCCTACAAATATTTATGCAACATTATATGGAGGGGGAGTCAACGTTCATCGACAAACTGTGGTAACAGGCTACCTAGAAAATGTGTCAGCGGGAATTCACACATTGAAAGTAGCAATTGGTGAGCATGGTGGAGGGTCAGACCCAGACACAGGGTGGGAGTCCCCTTTCCTTTTACAAGTTGAAGAGATTGAGCCACCTTCAACCAGTAATGATGGGTTCACTAAATTATTACTTCATGCCGATGGCAACGGTAATGAGTTTGCAGACAGCTCTGCGTCCAGCCATACACTAACGGCTACTGGAAACGCGTTAAATTTTCACCTCCTTAGCAAGTTTGGTAAAAGTGCAGTCTTTGATGGAGTAGGGGATACTATTTCTCTTCCAAATTCCCCTGATTTTGATTTTGGCAGTGGAGACTTTACCATCGACCTTTGGGTTTATTTGAATAATCTGAATCCCGGTGATGGCAGTAACGATCCCGTCGGTTTTATTACCCAGGGAACTGATGGAGCCAACTTTAATAATTTACAGGCTAAAGACAATGGTGAATTGCAATTCGGTCAATATGTCAACAACACGACTACTGACCCGGGTGCCATCCTTCTCAGAAGTCCTCCGGGAGAGGTGGTCCCCGGCCAGTGGTATCATGTGGCAGTAGTGCGAAACGGGAATAATTTTCGACTTTACAAGAATGGTCAGGTGGTTGACGAAACCACAGATAGCGATCCTTATATTGCACGGCCTGGAAATTTGACTATTGGTACTTATTTTGGAACTTCTTTGAACTATGGATTACTTGCTGGGTTTATCGATGAGTTGCGAATCTCGAAAGGTATTGCTAGGTGGACTTCTAACTTTACCCCACCGACTGCACCTTATACGAGAGATTGATCAAGGAAGCTTGTAATAATTGGAGTGTCGTCATAGGTGGCCTGAGTAACAAGGCCATTGTGCATTATGCTATTGCGCCATAACAAACGATCTACACTTAGCCCATCCCCCCAATCTATTGGCGGGGGCTGGGCTTTTTGTTATGGGGCAAAATCGCAGTGTCCGCTATTGGCCGAAAACGGACGTTCTTAATAATTCTTCTTCGTGCTAATTTTACTTACTTAAAGTTTAGGGAAATTAGTGGGAACCGGGGATTTTAGAATCCCTTTCAATTCTTAATCTTTTTAAATACAAAAGTTCCATGGCGTTTGTCTTAAAGCCTTTGATATAGGGTTTGACCATAAGGTTCTGAGCGGTGACAAATAAGGGGATCATTGGGACTTCTGTTTCGGTAAGTAATTCCTGGGCTTGGTCATAAACCTTTTGTCTGTCCTTTGGGCTCTTCAATGTCGAACCCAAAGCAACAAGCTTGTCGAACTCCGTATTCGCCCATCGAAGCCGGTTGTTGCCGCTGGTGCTGATAAAAAGATTCATGAAATTGTCTGGGTCGGGGAAGTCGGCTCCCCATCCCAAACGAAAAATTTGTGGTGGGTCGAGATCCAATCGACTTAAAAAAACTTTCCATTCCTGGCTTTCAAGTTGAATATTTATATTGAGGTGTTTTTTCCATTGCTCTTGGAGGAATCCCCCTATCAATTTATGCACTTCACTGCCGGTATTGAAAACAGCAGTTACTTCTGGAAAACCTTTACCCTCTGGATAGCCGGCCTTGGCAAGTAAAGACCTGGCTTTTTCTGGATTAAATTTTGAGCCAATGGACTCGTTATAGCCAAACATTCCTTTAGGTATCCACGATGACGATGGCAGTTCTCCACCTTTCAATATTTTTGGGATTAATGATCGATTGACCGAATGAGCAAGCGCTTGTCTTACCAAAACATTATCGAAGGGAGGCTTTTGAATATTAAAACCGTAGTAATAGCCTCTCAACTGAGGTTTGTTTCTGTACTCAGCATTTTTTTCGTAATGTGGAATTGCGATGGGAGGTAATTCGATGTAATCCATTTCTCCCGTTTCATAGAGCGTTAACGCAGTGGTGGGTTCCTGAACAACAAAAATATGAACCTCATTTATTTGAGGTCTCCCCTCATAATGTTTTGGGTTAGCTTTTAAAACCAATTTATATTCGTGCTGCCATTCCTCCAATAGATAGGGGCCATTGGTCACTGTGTTTTCAGGCTCAGTCCATTGGTCTCCATATTTTTCAATAATGTCCTGACGAAGAGGATAGGTCACCATAAAGGTGGTGATGCTTGGAAAATAAACAACAGGTTTTTTTAGGGTTACTTCGAGAATACTTTCAGTAACTGCGCGGACCCCGACCTGATCGCTGTTTTTTAGGATGCCTGAGTTGTATTCAGATGCATTTTTTATGTCAAAAAGGAAATAGGCATATTGTGCGGCTGTTTCCGGTGCCAGGAGTCGTTTCCAGGAGTATTCAAAATCTCGAGCTGTTACTCTTTTCCCGTCGCTCCAAAAAGCATCTTCCCTCAGATAAAAAGTGATGGTGCGGCCTTCGTTGGAATATTCCCATCTTTTTGCGATGGCCGGAGTTGGGTTTAAATCCGAATCGTACTGGGTTAGTCCTTCCATCAAGTTGGTTAGGACGGTGAAAGAAACACTATCTGTCGCGAGCGTTCCATCCAGGGTGGGCGGCTCATTTTTAATGGACATCCTGAAAATTGAGAGGTCGGGTTCTTTTGAGCAACCCGAAAAAGCCAAAAGAACAACGCATGCAAGCAGCAGTTTAGAAAAAAAAGAATGGGAGCAAGTGGGCATAAAAAAATTAGGGGCTTGTTGTATCTATCAGTAAAATACAGCAATATGCTGATATTATTGAACGAAATAGGACCGGGTCATTGCGTTTGTTTAGGCTCAAAATTGTTTCGTTGCGGGCCATTTTATATATTTAAGGGGCATTTTCACAATAAATAAGCTGGATTGTCCCTTAAATAGAATATGACTGAATAGAAAAGGCTGAAATCATCATTTATCTCTTTACTTTTCAACTCACCTTTATAAAATGAACCCTTTTACTTTTAAGCGGATATAACATGGGCGAAGACATCTCCTATATCAGGAAGTGGATTAAGCGGGGTTTGAGCAAAGATAAGAAAACTCTCGATTTTTCCAATAAGGGAATCGACAACTTAATGGCTGAAGAATTGGCTGAAAATGTCGCTCTCCCCGATATTGAGATTTTGTTTTTGCATACAAATAAAATAAAGGACCAGGGGCTTGAGGAATTGGCAGATTCCGAATTTTTTGAGCCCTTGAAAGAGTTATGGCTTTACGAAAATAAGATAGGTGATGATGGCGCAGTTGCCTTGGCAGAGTCGGATAACGTACTCCAATTGAGATATTTAAGTTTGTACACGAACCGAATTGGAGACGAAGGTGCTGTTGCCTTGGCAAACTCCAAAAGCCTGAAAAATTTAGAGACCCTTGACTTATCATTCAACCGCATTGGTGATCGAGGCGCAGAAGCATTGGCAAACTCTACTTGCTTAAAAAACCTTAAAGTTTTACACATTGATGCTAATAAAATTGGATTTGCAGGAATGCAGGCATTTGCTGAACTTCCAGGCTTAAAAAGTCTTCAAACTTTAAACCTTACCTATAATCTGGTTGATCCGCGAGGTCTGGCACTTTTAGACGATTCGGAACGCTTGCAGGGCTTACCCAATGTAAAGACAGACATTCTCAAGGCTGAAGACTAGTTCATGGCAAAAATAAATAAAGAATCAAATTTCATACAAAATTTAAATAAACAACTGGTTCGCAAAGACCCGAATTTGAATTTGAGTTATGAGCGTATGGGTGATGCGGGAATCGCGTTTGTTTGCCGATCGAAAGATCTTTCTCATGTCAGGCGGCTTGACTTAAGTTGGAACGAGATTTCTGACATGGGTCTTAAAGAGCTTGCGGCATGTAAAACCCTGATCAATGTGACCCACCTGATTTTGAACTCGAATGACATTGGTGATGACGGTGTTGAGGGTCTAAGTTCGAGTGATTTCTTGCCTAAATTAAAAGCCCTGGATCTAGCTTTCAATCGCATCACTCAGTTTGGGGCTATGAGTCTTGTGAAATCTCCAAAGTTGCGAAACTTGTATTTGCTGGATTTGGAAATGAACAATGTCGGGAAAAAATTATCTAATAAATTCCCTGATGGCACAGCAATTCCTGAACTAAAAATTCTGAACCTTAGGAAAAATAAAATCGGAAACGATGTGATTGTGGACTGGGCGCAGTCTGGAGGTTTCGAAGGTTTGGATCATTTAAACCTTGGATGGAACGAGCTTTCTGATGAGGGCGCAAAGGTTCTTGCCAATTCTCCTACATTAAGCCAGTTGCGCACTTTAATTCTTGATTCAAATCATATTGGAGATTCGGGTTCATTGAGTTTGGCAAATTCCAAGAATCTAGCGAATTTGAAAAATCTCAATATGGCTGACAATAATTTTAAATCGGATGGTGAATCGGCCTTGTTGGATTTGCGAACGCGAAACTTAGTAGACAAGCTCGGAGAAGATAAGGGCCTGAACTTAAATGTTCTGTATTTAAGAAATAAGGATCTTAAAGCATTGTCTTTGTATCAAAAAATGGAAGAGGTTTTATCTCTTTCATTGCGCGAAAATTTGTTCAACCATCAAGGGCTGGGTGAGCTGGCAGCTTCTTCTTTTGTGAAAAATATTAAAAGCCTGAATCTTATGGACAACTCAATTGGGGATAAGGGTGTTTTTCTATTGAGTGAATCCGAATCCATGTCGCAGCTAGAGGTTTTGAATCTGGAAAATACAGAGCTGACGTCTACAGGGATTTTAGCTTTGGCGCAGTCGCCTTATTTAAAAAATTTGCAGGAATTGAATCTCAATGGCAACTCAATCGATAGAAAAGGTTTTCTTTTTCTATCCAGCTCCGAAAATTTTAAAAACCTAAAAGTTTTAAAAATTTCTGGAATTTCCATGGGAGACGAAGGATTCCAGTTTATTATCAATTCCAGCTCGTTGAAGCAACTTGAAGAGCTGGAAGTTGCTGGAAATTCCATTTCAAAAAATAGCTTATCGATGTTGGCAAGCTCCCCCATTCTTCCTCACCTTAAAAAACTAGACCTTCGCAGAAACAGCCTCAAGGATACCGATCAAATATATTTGGCTAAATCGCCCGAATTTAGCAATTTAAAATCCATATGATTTTAATTGCTAAATTAGAGAATCACGCGGATTTATTGATTTACTTGGGGTTTTCTAATATAATTTCTTAGTATCTTTCTTTTTTATTCCAGCTTTCTATCTGAATTAGATGAAGCTTAAAGGGTTTTAAATTCATGAGAATTGGATGTGTTTATTCGATTGAAAATTATTGTTCAATCGACAAGCCATTACGGTCACCCATGGAAATTCCGTTTGGGATTTCCATAATTGCCACTGTTTTAAAAGTTGCCAAACATGATGTTGATTTGTTTGTCATTAGTCCTGTCACCCCGGTCAGAAAAATCCTGGAAGAATATATTAAAGAAAAAAAGCCGCAGTTATTCTGTCTGTCGGCTGTATCTTCCCAGTTCCCCCCTATAGAAAGAGTTGCGGCGCTGATAAAGGAGATTGACCCTGATATTTTTGTGATTCTTGGGGGACATCATGCCT
Organism: Nitrospina sp.; assembly: GCA_018665625.1. Next base: position 5,958 of record JABJCF010000286.1, read on the forward strand.
CTTTAGCTCCAGAGCAAGCCATTGAATGTGCGAATTTGGATGCCATCTGCGTGAGCGAAGGAGATGGCCCGGTTGTTGAATTGGCAAAGCAACTGGAAGAAGGTAAATGGCCATCTGGCATTTCAAATATTTGGATACGACACCCCAAAACGGGAGAAGTTGAAAGAAATCCCACAGCCCCCTTTAACGAGGATCTGGATACGATTCCTCATGTTGATCGTACCCTTTGGGAACCGTGGGTCGCCAATCCGAATGAAGAGGCCTCTATATTGGTAGGGCGGGGTTGCCCTTATAAATGTACCTACTGTTCAAACCATGCCATGGAGGAATTGGCAGAAGGCCAATATGTCCGTTACCGTTCATCTGAGGATATGATTTCAGAAATCGAATATTTAACAAGACAGTACCCTCTAATGCGACATATATATTTAGAGATTGAAACGGTGGGCGCCGACATCGTGAAAGGCATAGATCTGTTTGAGAAGTTGGCAGAATACAATAATGCTAGAAAAGAAAAGTTATCTTTTAGAATTAATTTAGCTCTTCATTCCAATTTTGTTCGGATCGAAGAAAAGTACAGGAAGTTTTTAGAGCTTTGCCAGAAAGCCAATGTGACTGCGTTGAATGTAGGCTTGGAGTCGGGATCTTACCGTGTGCGCCGTGAGATACTTCGTCGACCCAGATACACTAATGAAGAATTGGTTGGGTTTTGCCGAACCGCCAGGGAGTATGGCGTAGCAACATCCCTTCTGGTTCTAATGGGTGTGCCTGGAGAAACTTTTGAAGATTATATGGAAACGGTGGGAGTTGTGCGCGATCTGCAACCAGAAGACGTTCAATTATCTATTTTCTATCCTTACCTTGGCACAGACCTCTATAATGTTGCAGTTGAGCATGGGGTGATACCTGCTGGTGGAACCGAAGAAAGCAATGAAAGACACCGAGCTACATTAGATCTTAAAGATTTTCCGAAGTGGCAAATTCAATTTGAATTCATTTATTTTTGGTTGCGTTGTTTTAAGGGGCATTGGTCCGCAGATAAAATTTTCCTTAAAATGTTAAGGGCATTTTTATTACGCTTCACCAATCTCTCTGCACTAGCCCGTTATCTGATCGTGAACAATCGATTCTGTAAGTATATTTTTAAGACTTATATGGAAGGCCCGAAAAGGGTTAGCGGAAAAAAAGAGGACTCGATTGGAACTCTCGCCTCCTACCACACGGGCGAATTGTGATGATCAACTTTATGGGTTGCTAATTTTTTCGCTTTTCGTAATGGCCCTGAAATAAGATCGAATTGAAACAGGAAAAAACCAAGCCATCCCTCTTTTGGACAAGGAACCAATCATTTTCCAGAAACTTCCTCCTAGCTCTCTGTACGCTTTCCATTGGACCTGAAAAGCTTCTTTGATCATAGTGCGCTCTTTTTCTGCTGTGATAGAGGTTTCGTGAAGGCGATACACTCCTAGGACTTCATCTAAATTACGACATTCCCCTTCTTTCAATAAGCGTATCCATAGATCGTAGTCATGCGCAATGATTAGCTTTGGATCATACCCCCCAGCTTTTAAGAGTAAAGGTCTTCTAATAAATGTAAAGCTATGTGGTATAGGATTCATAAAACATAGACTATTTCTGATTTCACGATCCGTTTCTATAAATGAAAAACTTTGTGGATAAAGGCTTCCTTTAAACAGTTCCTCAAACCTTGAACTACTGAAGACCACATCTTGATTCTGGCTCATAAACTCAAAGTGTTTTTCAAGCCAGTGAGGATGAACATAATCGTCTGCATCGAGATGTGCAATTAGGTCTGTGCGACATAGAGATATCCCTTTATTTAGGGATTTTGGAATTCCTAAATTTTCTTGGTGAATAATGCGTAGGCGGGGGTCGGTATATTGCGCAAGAATATCAGGGGTACGGTCAGTCGATCCATCATTAAGAATTATGTATTCAAAATCCTGAAAAGTCTGACTAAGAATGCTGCTAATACATTCTTCTAGAAACGCTTCTCCATTGTATACGGATGTGACGACTGAAACCTGGGGCATGCGGTACCTAATAGAAGCTACGGAGTAGCATGAAGGAATATAAACCCGTTGAAAAGGGTCGGGGCATTCAAGTTAGCATTCTTCAGTTTTTTGTGAGAACGGACCGACTTAAAAATCACGCTAGGCTTTGCGCTTCTAAATGTTTGCTTGAAAATGAGACATTCTTTTCTCTGACATGATCAAAAGCTTTCATTACAAATTTTTTCAAGGCGTTAATGTCTTGAGTCTCCATACATTTATTCATGCCTTCAAGAAAAGAATAGATAACATCACCGAATTCTTTTGGGGAGAGTTCAGGAACTTTCAGGTACAAATAATGCACGAAATTATTTGTTGTAGATGAGATGAATTCGTATGGACCAAAACAATTCAGGCAGGCATCTATTTCCAGGTTTTCAGGCTTTGTATGCTGCTGACGAATCTTTTCGGCTTGTTCTCCATCCCAAAGTTCATCCAAAGAGGAACTCATGATATCACCAGCAGTAATTTCTCCGTTATAGTCTCTACAGCATAAAGTCATTTTCCCATCATATGTAAAATACGAATTTGTGAATGGTTGACTGCAGGGGACAGTAGACCGAATGAGATGGTTGAAGGGAAAAGAATCATAAAGGTAATTGTCATTCTTTTTCCCATCATTTAAGGAGTTTAATGTGGTCACCAATCCAAAGGTAATGTCATGGCTAGATACATATTTATCGAAAACATCAAAATAGGAACGTATTTCAAAAATATTGTTCATATTAAGAATCGAATCTATGGTTAGGCCAATTCGATAATGTTTTCTTCCCTTGTTTATTCGATGAATTATATCTAAGGATTCGATAAGCTTGTCAAATGATCCTCCGACCCGAATTGTTTCAAATGTTTCTTTTGTTGCTCCGTCAGTAGAAACCCGGATGTCGGTGATCATTTTTGGGAACTTGCGGTATAACGTTTCCATGCGTTGTGGGTATTGCGCATTAGTACTGAGCCAAACTTTAAAATCATGTTTTTTAGCAATTTCAATCAGGGTTGCAATATCTTTATAGAGGAAAGTTTCCCCAACTGTGTGCAGGCCTGCTCGGTCAACCCCATTGGCCATTAGTTCTGTGATTACACGCTCAAATACCTGCGCAGACATGAGCCCTTCAGGACGAGATTGAAATTTTGTATTGCACATTAAACAGTTAATATTACAGGCATTGGTGATCTCGATCAAAGCCGATTGGGGCTTGGCATGTTTTTTAGGTTGCCAGTTCAAATCGATGTTATCCAAACACTCGCGGACCTTGCCGACATAACTCTCAGCCTTCCAAGAACTACTAATTGTTTGTTGGGCTCTTTTGATCAGGTAGCGAGCGGCGGGATATTCGCGAATTTTATTTTTAATTTTTGTCAGCATAAAAGTCTTAAGAACAAAAAACTGGAAGAAGAAGCCTGATGGGAAAAACTCTTTATTAATAATAACTTGTATTGCTATAAGTGTTTTCCAGAATACCTTGCAGGCCTATTTCTGTCAATACCCCCTAAGCCAAATCCGTGGGGTCTTTAATTTTTAGAATTGGGGTTCAATTTATTTTTCAAGGTTTTCTCACGTAACACAACCAGTTCTTGCGTCCAATCCCTTGAAAAATTATCTGAAGAGGTAAAAAAATAATCTTTAATTTTATCTGCAGCGGCTTTTGTTTTGGGCATTCCCCACCATTCCTCAATGGTTTCATATTTTTCATTCAAAAAAGAAGCCGCTGACTCTGCTGTGGGATGAAAAATTCCAACACTTTGGAGTTTTTCAAATAAGTCTCTCACCTCATCAAGGACAAAATATTGTTCAATATCAAAAAACAGGATTACAGGAATGCCGCTATATAGTGCTTCCAGCCATGTTGTGGATATGTGATCCGTAACATAAACTCTATTTGACTCTAAAGATTTATAAAACTGTTGGGTAGAGTCAAACCTAATATTGCCTCCAGTTAAATTTAGCCAGCGTTCTTTGTAACGCCAACCGAACTCCATCGGATAAGGTCGCAGCACAAAAAACTTTTGAATAATTTTATCAAGGTTAGAATAAAAATTTTGTTGGTCAATAATTTTCCTTGAAAAGTCATCAGAATTTTCAGCTTCATAACGAAAAATGAAGCGAGTAAAGCGTTGCGAAACAAATAAAATATTTGTAGCACTATCTCTGGTTTTTATAACTTTTTTGCATGAGGCCAGCTTTTCTAATTTTGTTGAAGGTAAAAATTTTCCAGAAATAGACTTCTCTTTCCATCGATAAAATTTGTCTCCATTTAGTTTTTCGAAATACTCCGAACATCTAAATTCTTTTTTTTGGAAATTGTAGTTTCCGCCATGTTGAAATCCTATGATTTTGTTTCCATTTTCGATTGCTCGGCTAGCCAAAATTTTATACTCTTCATTTTGAAAAAAACCACCTGCCGACCCCAAAACAGGTGCCATTTCTAGTTTGGACATTTTTTTACTATAGGCAGTAAAGCCTTCCAAAAGGCTTAACGGGAAATAATTTTCTAATAGTTTATTTGCCACCAAATCAAACTTATCTTTTTCTAAAATTTTTAA
>JABJCF010000287.1 GCA_018665625.1 Nitrospina sp.
CAGGCCTCGAAAGGGAGTTCTTGTCTGGCCTGCAAAAGGTACTTTAACTTCAGGGTTTGGCAAAAGAAACGGACGCCAACACGAGGGGATAGATATAGCCGCTCCCAAAGGAACTCCCATTTACTCGGCTGCAGCCGGCGAAGTTGTTTTCAGTGGCTGGGGTCCGACCGGCTACGGGAAAATGGTTATCATTAAACACCAACATCACCTGACAACCGTTTACGCACACAACTCAAAAATTCTGGTTAAAAAAGGGACGCGTGTAAAACAAGGTCAAAAAATTTCTTTAATGGGGAGCACAGGACGCTCAACAGGACCCCATCTTCATTTCGAAGTTAGAAACGATACGAAACCCAAAAATCCAATAAAATATTTGCCCATGAGAAGATAAAGTTTTCATTGTCATCTATTTTTGATAAAAACTAACTTGAAAAGCATCGGTCATATTTAGAAAGGCACATTCATGGAATCTGTAAAACAAATCATCCGCGATATTCCTGACTTCCCTAAGGAAGGAATTGTATTTAAAGATATCACTCCACTTCTTGCAGATGCATCGGCATTTGGAAAAACCATCAGCACATTAAAAGAAAGATACGCAGGCAAACAAATAGACACCATAGTTGGAGTAGAAGCACGCGGGTTTATCTTCGCATCTGCTTTAGCTTATGCGCTGGAAGCAGGCACGACTATGATTCGCAAACCGGGCAAGCTTCCTTACAAAACATTTCAGGAAACCTATTCCCTGGAATATGGAACGGACACCATCGAAATCCATCAAGACGCCTTTCAACCCGGAGAACGTATCGTTCTCATCGATGATGTGTTGGCAACAGGTGGAACCCTGGCAGCAAGTCTAAACCTGATTCGCAACAATTTTGAAAATGTAGAAATTGAAGAAGTCGCATTCCTCATCGAACTGGATTTCCTGAATGGACGCGAAAAACTTAAAGACACTCCCATCCATTCCCTCATCCACTACTAGCCACTAGGCGTGGGGCCCATTGGTCTATACCCGTCAAGCTTGTAATGGTAGTTGCGCCTTTAGCTAAAGTCCACAAACATTGCCCCCCTCGCTAGAGGGCGGCGATTCAGCGAGGTTAAAATTTATGTGGCAGTGGTTGAGTGATATCCGGCGGAAAAAAATACTAGCCACTCCTTTCCCAAGCGAGTGGGAAAAACACGTTCAAAATAATATTCAATATTATCAATATCTCAACGATGAAGAAAAAAAGCGCCTGCAGGACCTCATCCAAATCTTTATCGCCGAAAAGCATTGGCTAGGTTGCAACAACCTCGAATTAACGGATGAAATTTTTGTCATTATAGCCGCTCATGCCTGCTTGATGATACTCGCGTTGCCAAACGATTATTACCGCAATGTGGAATCCATTTATGTTTATCCTACAACCATCTTTTCTCCTGAGAATTCAGTAGGTTTTTTTGAAGTTAGCACTAGCCCGGTGCGTGGCCCGATGCCAATTCTAGGCGAAGCCCATCATCGCGGCCCGGTGATACTCGTATGGGATGAAGTGAAAAGAGAAACTCGGCATCCGAAACACGGTAGTAATGTTGTCTTGCACGAATTCGCTCATAAACTGGACATGCTGGATGGCAGCGCAGATGGCACTCCATTGCTAGCCACTCCCGAGGAATATCAACGTTGGAGTGAAGTATGCTCCAAAGAATATCTAGAGCTATGCAACAAGGTAGACCATGGCAAGCCTGTTTTTTTTGATAGCTATGCGGCAACGGATGAAGCGGAATTTTTCGCGGTGGTGACGGAATGTTTTTTTTGCAAACCAGAAAACATGAAACAACATCACCCCAAACTTTATCAGGTTTTGCAGGATTTTTATCGGCAAGATCCGGCAATGAGAATGTCCGGTTTGGGTCAAGAGGGGCAATAGCCATGATACGAATATTAATTTTTATATGCGCCTTTTCCATAATCGGTATTGCTGAGGCTAGCCCTTTAAACAAGTCCGACTATTGGAAGAGGATCACCCTATTTCAACACACCTTGGCGCTGGGGTTTCGGAGAGGACTATCGTCCACCTGCCAACGATTAGGGAATGCTCGAAAATATATTTCGGAGACAAGGCTTTGACCTATTTTTGCTCCCTTCGCTAGAGGGCCTATTACTCGCCGCCATCTGGCCGGCGGCGGAAAGGGATTTCTTTTGCCAAAGCTTCGGTGAGTTTGCGGGTGTCTTCCAGAAAATCGGGGGAGATCATCAACTCTATAAGACCACGTGAGGAATCAATCGTTCGCACCACCGCCAAATGATCGTAACCTTCGAAGATACTGACGATGTAGGCGATGTCTTTCTTATCTACTTCGACCTGCCATTGAATGGAATCGGTATGCACAGGATCAATCAGCCGTATTCGCGGTTTTCTTTTCGAGCAAAAGCATAATCAGGCTGATGGCCGAGGGAGTGATGCCTGAAATACGCGAAGCCTGCCCAAGGGTGACGGGGCGAATCGCTTCCAGCTTTTGCGCGACTTCATTCGATAGACCGGGCACACCTTCGTATTGAAAGCTTTCTGGAATGCGATAATGCTCCAACCTTTTTTGTTTTTCCACCAGTTGGTTCTGGCGAGCAATGAAGCCTTCGTACTTAACTTGAATCTCTACCTGCTCACCCACCAATTGAGGGACTTCCTCACCTTCGAAGGCATGAATCAAGCCATCATGAGTTACTTCCGGTCGACGCAATAAAACGTTTAAGGTGGTTGCATTGCGTAGTTCATTGATACCCAGCTTTGATAATTTCGCTAATGTTTCTGCGTTGGGCAGAACGGTGGTTGCTTCCAGCCTTTTTATCTCACGTTCGACAGCATTGTATTTTTCCATGCAGCGGTTATAAAGTTCGCTGCTGACCAGTCCTAGTTCATGGCCTTTTCCCATCAATCTTTGGTCGGCATTGTCCTGCCTTAAAATCAAACGGTATTCGGCTCGGGATGTGAACATGCGATAAGGTTCCTGCGTGCCTTTGGTCACGAGATCATCTATGAGCACCCCGATATAGCTATCCATTCTTGTCAATAAAAACGGTTTGCGTTTTTGCGATTTGAGCGCGGCGTTAATAC
>JABJCF010000288.1 GCA_018665625.1 Nitrospina sp.
GCATAAACAAAAGCATAAAGAATTACTGGCGCAAGTTGGAGACTATGTCGGCAGGTATAAAGATGGAAATACAGCAATCAGTCATGAGCTGTTATCTTTTCTTAAAAACTGGTTGACCAAACACATCCTTGGAGTGGATCAAAAATACGCAGCTTATTTGATTGGGAAAATGGGAAGTTAAATTTACGGTGTCATTGAGGTGTTAGCACTTCGAGGCGATGTTTTTGGGTTGTGCTGCCTCATCTTGACCGGTATTGGTGGATGCCTCGTAAAGCTGCGTCCAGGCTTCTAAAAGAGGGTTTAGAATGTTGAGCACGGCTTGAAGGGGTTTTTTATCTGACTTGATATTGGCCAGCGTCAATTGACTTAAAGCAAACTGGTAAAGAGATTCCAGACGTGGTGCAACATCGCCGCCTTTTTTAAAATCCAGAGCGAGTGAAAGTTCGTTCACGATGTCATGGGCTTTTTGAATGTATTTCCCCTGATTGGCTGCATCGCCTTTAGCCATACTTTCTGCGGCCAGAGTGGTGAATTTAATTGCACCTTCATACATCATAAGAATCAAACGACCCTGACTGGAGGTCGAGATTTGATTTCTGCGGTACTGGTCGTGATATCTGGATGGAACCATTTAAATTTTTCCCTGATCTAAATTTCTATTTTTCATTCTAGTTTCCACCTTGGAACAAGGATTGAATTCCCGCAATCGAACTGTCAAATGCATCACGTTGAGAATTCAATCTTCCTAAAACAACTTCAAGATTTGTAAAACGACTTCGAATGTTGGTTTCAAAAAGGGCTAGTCTTTCTTCAAGATCGGCAATGGTTTCATCAAAATCGGCAATGGTGTCGGTGGCACTATCTACTTCTGCTTCAAGAGGTCCTTCAAGGGATGCGTCTGTGAGCCTGGCTAAAATCCGGTTGGTGATTTGGGCGGCCCCTACCGAAAGGGTGATGGTTCCATAGTCTCCATCGGCAAGGTTGCCTATGCGAAAGTTTAAACCTTCCGCACCTGTTCCTGGAGCTCCGGCAAAAAAGTTGCCATTACCTACAGCATCGGTGAAAGTTGTGGTGCCAGATGCCGCTAACTGAGGCACTCCACCAGACACGCGCACAGAATATGTTCCAGGATCTGTGTTGTCAGTAAACCCGACAAATGTCACGGTGCTGTTGGTAGTCGTTCCAGAACTGGAAAAGAGTTGCGTTACGTTTCCAATATCGCTTGCAATGGCAGTGCTAAGGGCTCCATCATCAACCGTGAGGGTTCCATCCGATTGAGTCCTTATGCCAATTTGAGATAAGTAGTTGAAATCCCCTGTCACACCAATTATTTGATCGGTAATATTTTCTCGTAAAGTTTGCTGTAAATTTTGAACAGTGAAGTTTGCAAATAGAACACCTGTTTCTCCAGTGGATTCCGTTAAAGACAATTCCGAGTTCAGGTGCGCCATGATTTCGTTGAACCCATCCACATAATTTTGAATTTTTTCTTTTATTGTATCTTCGTCCGGGCTTAAAGTAATGAGGCCGGAACCGGCAGATTCTAATTGCAGGGTGGTGCCGGTGATAACATCTGTGACTGTGTTGTTGCCTTTTGTGACCGCCACTCCATCAAGCACAAAGCTGGCATTTTGGGCGGCTTGTGTTTCTGTGAATGAAACGGGGGTCTCTTGTCCAAACCCGAATAAGGTGTTTGTTACGGAAGCGGTGACCGCATTATCTTCTCCTGTTTGTGTTCCTGAAATAACCAGTTTAACGGGGTCGGTGGCACTTCCATCATTCAGGAAATTTGCATTAACGCTTAGCCCTGAGTTATTGATAGCCAACCGTAAACCATCCACGGTGTTGTTGGTTTCATCAATCGTGATATTTGTCGTAGTCGTTCCTACCGTTATGGAAAGAGTTCCTTGACCAATTTCGGTGGATGTACTGGCAAACCCTGTAGAAAGTAATTTGGTCTCTCTAGCCAGATTATTAACGACTAGTGAAAATGTTCCTGAAGTGGCTGAGCTGGAAGTTGTCAGAGTAGCGACTTTATTTGTATCGGTAGAACTGTTATTTGAAAACTCACCTAGTGTGGAGAGAAAACGTGATTCGGTGTTCAGAGTGTTTACGACACTCTTAAAATTTTGCAGACGGTCTTTGAGATCCTGGAAGCTGAGGAGCTTAGCTTCTTCCAAAGCCCTTTTTGCTTCGACAATGGTTATGGGCTGGCGTTGTAGTGTAATAAGGTTGTCAATAATTCCACCTGTATCCAGGTTGGAGTTAATTCCAAATATTGCGTTTTCAGCCACTTATTTGCCTCAAAATTGATTTCATAGGTCACCCAATCCACCTATCTTTAGATTTATCGGTCCTAAAAATGGCAAACTTTAATGTTTTAAAGGGTTAATTGCATTCTGAAAAATTTACAGTGGCTGGGATTAATTCTGGTAAAAGTAAACTCCCTAAATCCTTTTAAAATAAGGCTTATTTAATTAATTGTTGATTTAGGGTGAGAGGATGATAAATTGAAAAAAATATTCCTTAACAGCCCCTGGATTTATGTCTGAACAACTCGGTCTATTTGGCGAATCGGAAGACCAAGAACCCGCCAAAACAACTAAACTGGAATCTGGACCTCGCGTCCAATATTTTGATTTGGAAACCCAAAAAAGCGCTGACGACGTTGGCGGCTGGGGAAATATCCACAAAATGGGTCTGGCAGTCGGTGTTGTTTGGGATAGTGTGGATCAGGACTACTTTGTCTACGAAGAAAAAGACGCCAAAAAGCTGGTTGAAAAACTCAGGACTGCCGACCTGGTTGTGGGCTTTAATGTGATTGGGTTCGATTACACCGTGCTGCAACCGTACTCAGATTTTGATCTGCAAGAGATCAATACCTTCGATATGTTGGTTGATGTTAAGAAGCTCCTAAATTTCCGATTGAGCCTCAACCATTTAGCGCAACATACC
>JABJCF010000620.1 GCA_018665625.1 Nitrospina sp.
GATGCATGAACGCAGCAATAATCAAACTCAATCCCTTGACCGATCCTGTTTGGCCCACCCCCTAAAATCATTATCTTTTTCTTCTGGGTGGGCTCAGCCTCACATTCTTCTTCATAAGTAGAATAAAGATACGGAGTAAATGCTTCAAATTCGGCACCACAGGTATCAACCCTTTTATATACCGGGAAAATATTAAGACTATAACGTCGTTTTCGTATGTCTTTTTCAGAGCAATTTAGAAGTCCGGCAAGATAGATATCTGACAAACCATATTGCTTTGCTTTAAACAGAGTTTGTTTTTTTATTGAATCTAGTGAGTCAATATCCTTAAGTTCCTGTTCAAATTCGATTATTGTTTTTAAATTATCAAGAAACCATGGGTCAATAGCGGTAAGCTGATTCAATTCTTCAACGGAAATATTGCGACGCAATGCAGCGGCTACTTGCCACAAACGGTCAGAGAAGGGAATCGATAATGCGGCCGTAAGTTTCTCTTTTTGTTTCTGCTCTGACAAACCCACATTGTTCAACTTGAAACGGAAGTCCTCTTCAAATCCATAACTGCCAATTTCCATAGATCGAATAGATTTTAGTAAGGCTTCCTTAAATGTTCGTCCGATAGACATTACTTCACCCACAGATTTCATCTGTGTAGTAAGAATGGGTTCTGTTTGCTGAAATTTTTCAAAAGTGAATCTTGGAATTTTAACAACGCAATAATCTAGGGTAGGCTCGAAAGAAGCTGGGGTAACCTGTGTAATATCGTTTTTGATTTCATTCAACGAATATCCAACCGCTAGCTTGGCGGCGATTTTGGCGATGGGAAAACCAGTAGCCTTTGACGCTAACGCCGAACTCCGGGAAACACGGGGGTTCATTTCAATCACAATCATATCACCGGTCTTAGGATCAGTGGCAAATTGTATGTTTGAGCCTCCGGTATCAACTCCGATCTCTCGTATGATATCGATCGCAGCATTACGCATAACCTGATACTCTTTATCGGAGAGAGTTTGAGCCGGAGCTACAGTAATACTATCTCCTGTATGAACTCCCATCGGATCAAAATTTTCAATCGAACAAATGATAACGACATTGTCATTGAGATCGCGCATTACTTCCAGTTCATATTCTTTCCACCCGAGAAGTGATTTTTCGATAAGGACCTGGTGAATAGGACTGGACTTTAATGCGTGTTCCACGCGAAGAACAAACTCTTCTTCAGAATAGGCGATACTTCCACCGGTTCCGCCGAGAGTGAATGAAGGACGAATGATCGCGGGGAACCCGGTTTCTTTGACGATATTCCAGGCTTCTTCCATGGAAACAGCTTGACCACTAGGAGGAACTTTTTGTCCTATTTTAATCATCGCTTCTTTAAATAAGTTTCTGTCTTCCGCCTTTTGAATTGATTCGACTTTAGCACCTATCAATTCGACATTGTATTTATCTAGAATGCCTTTTTCCGCAACAGCAAGAGCGGTATTTAAAGCAGTTTGCCCACCCATTGTTGGGAGGAGAGCATCGGGTCTGTCGCGAATAATTATCTTTTCCACCACTTCAGGAGTGACGGGTTCAATATAGGTTCGATCCGCAAACTCAGGATCGGTCATTATGGTTGCGGGGTTGCTGTTTACTAAAATAACTTCATAGCCTTCTTCTTTTAAAGATTTGCAGGCTTGTGTTCCAGAGTAATCAAATTCACAAGCTTGGCCAATGATGATAGGCCCAGCACCAATAATAAGGATTCTTTTTATATCTGTCCGTTTAGGCATTAATTTTTATAAATATCAGAGATCTCGATTTGTCGGGATCTCTCCAATTTTAAATTCATATAAGCTAACTTGTTTATTAATTTGTTGATCTGTTTATTGCCCTCGATTCTAAGTTTATCGTGCTCAAGTGTGTATGCGCTACTTTCCAATTCTTGAATGGCTTTGCTGAAACTATTTTTTTCTTCATTCAAGAGGGAGAGTTTCTGTTTAAGTTTTGTGATTTTATTTTCTGCCTCGGTATTATTAATTTTTCCATTTAATTTTTCTATTTCAGCTTTTTTGTTTTTTAAACTTTTGTTTTCGTTCAGCAGTCTTTTTTTAATCCTAACAAGATCTTTTCTGTCACCAGCCTGAGCCTTGTTGATAATTTTCACTTCCTGTTTTACATATTTATGAGTCTTCTCAGGGTGAAAACAAAAATTACCCGTAAAGTGAAACTGTTCTTGAA
>JABJCF010000289.1 GCA_018665625.1 Nitrospina sp.
ATAGAGTTAATTTTATATTTTTAAAATTCAGGCCGTTTTCAAAGGGCCGGCAATAGCATTTGCCGTGAGTTTTTTTGTGAATATTGTGTGAGGCGTTTAACACATCTTCATTTGCCAACCCACCCAACGTACTCAATCCCTTTCTTGGAGCCTTAATCTATATTGAAGGTAGATTGGTTCAAAAAAATCGATGAGATTTGAAAACAATCTCAACATGTTATAATTGCCATCGTCTTTTGGGCATTTCCCTATAAAGGGACTCCCGGCCTCCTAACCTGTTCAAAAGTAATTTCTGTTTCAGGCCAACTAATTATTTCAACTGACACATACTAACGTTATGCTAAAGTGCAAATCTAGTTTTAATTTGAAAGGGGTACTCTTCTTTCAAATCCTTGCGGCTTGGGATAAAGGATCATATTTAAAATGCGACCTATAAAAATATTTTTAGGTGATTTAAGTTATTTTAACAACAACAATAAGAGTGGGTTATATGTTCCGGTAAATATCGGATATCTCGCTTCTTATACTAAAAAACTGTTTGGCAGTGATGTTGAGATCTCTCTTTTTAAGGATCCCAATAAGATGCTGGATGCAGTTACTTGTTCCCGCCCCGATATTGTAGGTCTGTCATTTTATAATTGGAACACGCAAATGAATCATGCTTTGACCCGGCAGGTACGTGCCAAACTTGGGTCAGATGTGGTCATTGTTTGGGGTGGGCCTTCCGTAGACACCGATTCAATCGAAAGAGCAAGATTATTTAAACGTTTTCCAGAAGTCGATGCTTTTGTTTCCAATGAAGGTGAGCTTGGGTTTGTAAATATTGTCCGCGAACGTATCGAAAATAATTCTAAACTTTGGGATTCCCCTATTGATGGCGTTGTTTTCACCGAGGGTGATACTTTGGTGGAAGGTAAGGAAGTGGGATTATCGCTTGACTTGCACCTGTTAGACTCACCCTACTTAGGCGGATATCTGGACCCCTTCTTAACGGGAGACTTTCTTCCCCTTCTTCAAACATCAAGGCTATGTCCTTATACTTGTACGTTTTGTGTGTCCGGTAAAAACCAGGGTAAGCTACGTGGTTTTCCCCTTGATCAAGTGAAGGCAGAAATTGACTATATTACTCATCACTTCAAGGATAACCCTCATCTTCCAATGTATATTGTGGATGAAAACTTCGGGATATTGCCACAGGATATGAAAATCGCAGATTATATCCGCTGGAGCTTTGAAAGCAGAGGTTTTCCTAGAGGAATGTTTTTTTATAATGATAAACGCTTCAGCAAGGTCGCACGCCACGTCATCGGCAAACTGGGTGCTATGACGAAGTTCGGGCTTGTACTTTCTCTCCAGACGGAAACGGAGGAAACTCTCAAGGAAATCAAACGCAGTAACCTAAGCCCAAAAGATATCGATGAAGCTATTGGATGGGCTTCTGAAAATGATTTACCAGCTACGACAGAATTAATTTTTGGCCTTCCTTACGAAACAAGGGAATCGTTTATTAATATGTTGAATAGTGCCGTCCGGCGTGGCTTCGATTCGATTCTAATAAACAATCTTTTCATTATGGATGGAATCGAAATGACCCATGGCTCATTCCGAGAAAAACATAAAATAGAAACAAAATTACGTGCAATCCGTACAAATTACGGCTATGTAGGTTCTGAATTTTGTGTGGAAACTCAAGAACTGGTAATACAAAACAATACAATTTCATTTGATGATTTCTTGATAATGCGGCAGCTCAACTTTATGTTCTACGCCATTTTTTCCATGGATTTCTATAAATGGTTTTTTCAATACATCCGTCAGCTCGGCGTGCCTCTCGCTGATTATCTTACCCATTTCGTAGATGAATCAGAACACAACGAGAAAAAAAATGAAAAATGGGCGCGGTTTATGAAGGACTTAAAGGCAGATGCTCTGGATGAGCAATTCGATTCGCAAGAGGAAGCAAACGCACATTTCCTTGAAACTTATAAAGCTAACGGGAATGAAACAGGCCCGCCCACAATGATAAACCCTTATTATGGTGCGCGTTTAATTTATATGGAAAGCGACTGGCTCAAGGATGTCATGTTGGATATATTGGGGAAATTCATTGACCCTCAGGAAAAACCCGAAACTTTCGAGACCGCAAGTTTTTTGATTGATCTTTGCGCCCGGGAACGAATTGAGTTGATGGATAGAATACCCCCAGAACCTTTGGTCAGCAAATTTGATGTCATTGCCTGGAAGAAAAATAAGTTTCGCTTGCCGTTAAGCTCTTATAAGATTAATCCTGTTACCATCTCTTTCGAGGAAGACGCGCAGTTCAAGGAAAAGATTGATGAGGTCAAAAAATTATTCCTCAAAGGTAAACCCGCAGAATTTTACTACAACGCATACATCTTTATAGTTCCTCAAAGTCAGCTTTTATATAATACTTCCTATGATTCAGTACCGGTAAAAAAGGAGTCTGATGAGATGGAATCTGTATCGGGAGTAGTTCTTACCTAAAATGTATAAGGGGACTTTTTGATTTTTTATTAGTCGCCTGCGCGAAGCTTATCCCTTGCGAGTACAAATAAAAAAAAGAGAATCGGCCACTCCTTGATCGATCAGTATTTTTTCGTAAGAATCATTCAGTCCCCGTTCATTGAACGTTTCCCAAATGTTCTGGCCTCCTCTTTTTTGATTTTTCAACCAGCCAAAGTGATTGGCCAGAGTATATCGTTGGAGTTGGGTTTCAGTTCTGACCTCTAGGTTCGAGGATTCCACCACACTACGAAGAGTCTTGGAGTTAAAATAATAAAGATGCTCAGATGAATGCTGGTTCTTTTGATAGGCCTTGTTTTCAAACAGAGAGTTCAATGCTTCATTATCATTTGGCACTTCAATAACAAATGTTTTAGCTTGAGGAAAATTATCTTGAAGTTGTTCTAAAAACTGCTGGGGGTCAGGTATGTGCTCCAAAACATGGAAGAGCAAGATGACCTCCCGATCCGCTGGCACATCCGTCAAAAACTGGCAACAACGCCAACCTGCCTGGTTGTGTAATGCACAAGTTCTTCCACTGACTTCATACCCATATATATCTCGAAAACTTCCCTGAGCTTGCTCCAGAAAACCCCCGTGTCCAGATCCGAAATCTAGGATTTTTTTATTTTCCACTCCCGGTATGTAATTGACTAAACGTTCAATACGTTTCCGGTTCCAGTGATGCTCGCGGTTTCGAAGGATTGCCAAGTCTTCTTGGAAATGATCGTCTGCCGAATAGTAATCCAAGTCAACATGAGAAAAGCTGAGAAGTTGTTTTAAATCGCATTTCTTGCAAATGCCTACTTTAATTTCTGTTTTATCCCAACAAATATTTCCTGTAAGGGACAGAGCATTTGCGCAAAAACTGCATTTATATTCTATTTTCATAAGAAGGTTTTAAAAAACAGGCCGCGATTAGTTATGTTTTTCAGGAGAAGTAAATTTTATTAAGTGCTCAGTGATATTGTTGCAATGCTCATGGATATCAATAAAATTGGATTCGCTCCCACCTTTCAGAAAGCCAAGAGTCTGCAAATATAATCCAGGCTTAAATTTTTTATCAAGAGTATCGTCAATTTTCACAAGCTCTTCGGAAATGGATTTAAGCTTTTGAATGCGAAGTTTTTCCAAGGGGCGAAAAATTAAGCGGTGCTTATCAGTCAAAAAATCCACCCCCCACCGCCCAGGTGCAGACCAATTGGCATGATAAGAAAATAAGGCTCCATTTGCAGTTGTTCCTGCTCCTGCAAAAACGGATGCCTGTGGATGCCAGTCAAACCCACCAGACACAAAAGTTTTTATTTCTTTTGGTTTTCCACCTAAGAAAAATGCTAAGTCCACCACATGGCTGGAATTCCCCAAGAACCAATTGGCTTTGACTTCTGATCCAAACCGGGGATGGTCGCAGAAAGTATGCGGCCATTCGGTGAAATCAAAGGTGAAGGATCGAATTCCATCGTCCTCTGTAATTATCTCTTGAGCTTTCAAGACTGAAGCGTAAAAGCGCCTGTTGTAGCCCATTAAAATTTTTGTTTTTGTGTCTTTAGCTTTGTCTCGTACCTTTAGAATTTCATTGGGAGTCAATCCGCCAGGTTTTTCCAAAAGTATGTAGCGAATTCCAAAATCCATCAACTCGATTACCGTCTTGGCTAGTCCTTCTACGTTTACTGCAACAATGGCATATTCGGTATCGGTGAGGTTCAACTTTTCCCAAGCAGTAAAACCATTTGCCAAGGCCCGTATTCCGGTTTTCTCGAAAAAGTTTTTGGTGCCTTCTTCGCTACGTCCAACCACCGTAAATGTCGCGGACAAGTCTTGAAGGATTTTGCAGTACTCCACGGCCATTTCACCAGCCCCGAAGACAACACCTTTTTTCGCACTTATGTTATTGGGCATGCTTCGACCATTTCTCCAGTGGTTTGTTGAAGATGTTTGAGTAATACGCGAATTAATGGAATGTGAAGTGCGACAGAATCATGAAAATTAGGTAGACCGCAATGGTTTTCATGGATGATCTGTTTTACTAAAATATGGGTTCTTTGGCTTTGCATGGGAATATTTATCCTGCACTGTGATTCTGTTTTTCCGTCAAAATATTC
>JABJCF010000618.1 GCA_018665625.1 Nitrospina sp.
ATTTCCTGCTTCGTCATCAAGAGCTCGCTTGATGATCCAAATATCACGCTAAAACATTCCTAACCGAAGCAGGCGACATCTCATCGCCTGAGCGAAATGAATTTATATTGCTTTCGGATGTGCTTGGGCTATCGTCACTCGTCGACATGCTGCATTCGTCACCGCAAGGCACCTCGTCGATCTTTCTTGGCCCATTTCACATTACCGGGTCGCCCAAAATTCCCGTCGGTGGCGATCTGGTCGGTAAAAACCCTGGCGACCTCATCATGGTCCGCGGCGTGGTTACAGATACGCAGGGGATGCCGATTGGCAACGCTGAGTTGGATTTCTGGCAGACGGCTGCTAATGCCCTCTATTCCAGCCAGGATGACAAACAGGGCACCTACAATTTTCACGGCGTGATGACGACAGGGCCGGACGGGCGCTACGCACTCACCACAATAAAGCCGGTGGCGTATACAGTTCCAACTGACGGGCCCGTTGGAGAGATTTTGCGAGCGACAGGCCGTCATCCATGGCGGCCTTCTCACCTTCATGTCATCGTCAAGGCACCAGGCTTCAAGCCGTTGGTTACTGAGCTGTTTCCCGACGACGATCCATATCTAGACCAGGACACAGTATTTGGTGTCCGCGACGGTCTGGTGATGTCGTATCGCCAGTGTGACGCAGCTGACTATCCGGCCGGACTCGAACGATCGTTAACCGATGGTGAGAGCTTTGAGATGGTGGAGTTTGACCTCAAGCTGATACCAGAATCAGTCGATCCCAGCTGACAGGAAGTCGCCCGTTCGCCGATAGTGAGTCAATAGGGCGGCAACCGCGGCATCTGGATTGCGGTCAAGTGCTGCTCGCATAATATCGGTGTGCTCTTCGTTAATATCTCGTTTAGGGTAAGAGGCACGGCTCGATAGAAAGCGATAGCGGATGTTCTGGTCGTAGAGTTGGTTGCAAAAGCGAATGAGAATTGATGAGCCACACGCGCTTAGCAGCGAGAAATGAAACTTCCGATGACGCTGTTCCCACTCTGCACTAGACCGAGCCAGCCGGCTCCGATTTCGCTCTTCATCAGCTAGCGTTCGGGGCGTGCGTAACAAATGGTAGTGGGCCAATACTACCGCTTCCTCCCAATCCCGGTCTCCATACTCGATCGACTCGCGTAACGCCCGCTCTTCTAGCCAAGCACGAGTTTTTAGGAGCTCGGAAAAGTCCAGCTCGCTGACGTGAGCAACGCGAAAACCGCGCTGGTCGATACGTTCAACAAGGTGATCGGAAGTGAGGAGACTCAAGGCCTCGCGTATGGGGCTGGCGCCTGCAATAAAGCGCCGGCGCAGATCATCAATCTTGAGCTTGGTGCCTGGAGCTAAGTCACCGGACAATATAGCGGCGCGCAGCCGGTCATATGTTTGACTGGTGATGGACGGAACCGAAACGGGTGTTCCGTCGACTGCCGAGGGTTCCTTTATCAAGCCTATTGCGCACACGCCCCGACCTCAGCCGAGATGTCGCGCCACCTCTTCGATGAACTCTACGGCACGCACGGGTTTTTGCAAAAGTACATCAACAAAGCCGTTTGCGAATGCCTCCTCGGCAATGTCATCGGTAAATCCGGTGCATAAGATAATGGGCACGGTGGCGTTCAGCTCGCGTACACTTTGTGCCAGTTCGGTGCCGAGCATACTCGGCATGGTCTGATCCGTGATGACCAGATCGAAGGCACTCACGTCGCTCGCTATCAACTGTAGAGCGGCCGCCCCATCGGTCTGCATTGCGATCGTATAACTTTCGTCTTCGAAGAGTTCCGCGACGAATTCCACTAACGCCAATTCATCATCGACGATAAGAAGTGATTTGGGTCGTCCTTGTTCCATCAGAGATTTTCCGCAGTCTGGCTCGGCATTGACATAGCCCCATCTCGTTCATGGGCCCGCTGGGCGCCGCTTGCGGCACGGCGCGCAGATTGATTTGCTTACCCATAATAGTAGATATCTGACTAACCCACCTGTTTGGGCAGCCAAGTAGCCACCTCCGGCCAAATGATCAATAACGCCAACACAAACAGTTCAATCACGATGAAAGGCAGCG
>JABJCF010000290.1 GCA_018665625.1 Nitrospina sp.
GAAATAGATACTTTAACATTGCCAAATTTTTTAACAAAAGGAGTGGTGATCTTTACCGGGTTCATACCCTCTGAATCCCAACTATAAAGCCCGTTCCCAATGAAGAATACGAGTTCACCATTTACAATTACGTGTTCAGGCCAGGTGTCATCAGTAACCGATGGAATGCTTTTTATCGCATCTTGAATATCTGATCGGATAGATTTTAGATCGGGACCCAATCCCACTTCCACCATAAAACTATCAATAATGGTGATCTCTTGTTTTTTAATTTCGGGCAGCGCTTCATAATAAATAGAGGTGGGTAGGGTAGATGTACCATTTATTTCCTTTGTGGTTTCGAGTTCGAGCTTTGAGGGAACCCTTATAATTATCTCACCAAACTCACGAATGTATTTGGTGGTCAAACGAACCCGATATTTTCCTGCGCGGTCCCAGGTGTATAGCCCCGGAGATATATAGTTAACTTTTTCCTTGTTAACAAAAACCACCCTGGGTTCTGTTTTACCGTTTATGGAGGGGATGCTTCCAACAGCATCCAAAATGGTGCAACTGACCGAGCGCTGATCGGGACCCAGCCCAACCTTCACCGTATGCTCGTCAACGATTGATATTTCCTCGCGCCTGTTTTCCGCAAGGTTGTTGTGAAAGTCAGTTGTAGATGGAGCAGCGGCGGACGGACTGTTGGCCGGTAACAATAATAAAAAAAAGAAAGCTATAAAATAAATATTTTTCATATTCAAGGATTTTATTACACGGTTATTACCATGTATAAGTAGAAACTATTCTTGAGCTCCCTTACCTTGCCCTTTCCCTAAAGGGAGAGAGGGAGCTAAAAAGTCCCTTCTCCCCTGGAGGGAGAAGGCTAGGATGAGGGGGAGTATAAAGAGTTTTCAATTAAAACATAAAATATTTTTTTCAATAAAGGACATTGCAGATTTAGAAAAGCCTATTACCAAAATCGGTTCTAAACTCTGAAACGGTTGCGCAGTCCCAAACCAATAAGGAATATAAAAATAAAAGCAAAAAATTGATGTAAGGTAGAGATAAGACTGCTCGTCGACCGTGCAGCTGGTAAAAAAGGCAGACTGTTTTGTATCGCCGCTTTTAGCCAGCTTTTGTCTATTCCCAAGTCCACAACAATTTCTCCGAATTTTGCTGAAATATCAATCGAGAAATACGAAACAAAAGCAAGAACGGCCAGCCCGGCAACCGGTCGCCAGATCGACTGGCCATAATTGCTGACAGCACTGAAAAGCATGTCGAGGCAAGATGCCCAAAAGCCCGTCTCACGCCAGCGTTTTGCGCGCATTTCATCAGCATGGAACCTCAATGCCGCTTCATGATGCTTGTTTTGCTCGGCCAGCTCTTTAAGCCGACGCAAGCGGGCGGCATCATCTTCGTTAATTTCTTTTTTAAAGAACCCGCTTCTTTGTAGCCGACATTTCAAGCCACTCAATTCAACATGATGGCTGGTCTTGGTTCCCACCATATCTACCACACAGCCAAAATCACCTGAGATCGAAAACGATTTTTCAAAGGAAACATTTCTAAAAGAAAATAACTTCACTTTATCGCAATGTTGTAAGTTGGGGAAAAAAACATTTCCCGAAAATATGGCATTACTGAACCAGACTTCGCCCTTGCCGAAACTTGCTTCAGAGAAACTGACCGGGCCCTCGCCGAAGACTGTATTAAAGAAATTTACATCGCCATTTCCGAAGTTTACCTTATGAAACCAGACCTCACCCTCGCCGAAACTTGCACCAAAGAAGTCGACATGCCCCTTGCCGAAGGTTGCGCCATAGAAATCGACAATGCCTGTTGGGAATTTGAAACCAGAGAAGGAAATAATGTCGTCAACTCTATGCTGGCTAAAATCTACACCTTGAAAACTCACATCGGCAACGGGGTTTTCCTCCACCCATTTATTCCAGGCGTCTTTGCCTTTGAGCCACAAATCAATAGCTGCTTGACCTTTCAGAATTTTCTTTTCCGGGCCTGTCATAGGTTGAGTTCTTTCATCGCACTTTTGGTTCCAGGGTATGTTTGTTTTAACATTTCAATTCCTCCGCACGTCATCGCGAGCGACTGAAAGGAGCGTGGCGATCCAGACAATGGATACCATGTCATTGGCCTTATGACGAAGCAAGGCCAAAGCGAACGGCCTCCGAATATCGCTTTGAGACCTTGCAGAATTGGCAATTTTATAATAACAAATTTTTTATCTGGGTTGCTTCGCTGGCCCCACGCCGAGTGGCGAAATGACGGACGGAGGGGGTATGTATGCCATGCGAAGCCCATCTGAAGGGCAACTTTGTAAACTCGCCCCTACGGCGAGTAGCCCTAAGCCGAGTAGTGGTACGCCCGAGAGGATTCGAACCTCCGACCTACGGTTCCGGAAACCGCCACTCTATCCAGCTGAGCTACGGGCGCTTAAGTTTAGATTATTTCTCTTACTCGGGTGCCTTCTTCAAACCCGGCAACGGTTCCTACTTGTCTGTTAAGTTCAACACCAAACTCTTTGATCATTTTCAAACGGATGGTCCACCATTTGGCTTCGGTTGTTATTTCATCATCGGCCTCGCCAACAATTCCTACTTTATGAATTTTGGTGACCTCGTCGAACTGAATTTTTAATTGATCCAGAGGTTTCAGACCCTCTTGTTCAATAACTGGCATAGGGTCTTTGACTAACTTTTTCTTGAAATCTTCATCGGTGACTGCTTTCGCAACGATGTTTTTCCATTTACTATCAAGTTCTTTTTTTCGGATGGGGTTGATTGGAGAACTGCTCCCGGTTGCTCCCAGAATTTCGGTCATAAAATATATCCTTTCCGGCATCCATTCGCCGGGCAAAGTTAATCAGGTGAGCTAAAATAATACCCGATTCCTTATTGATTGACCAGTGTGGATTGAACAGAATTTGTGTGAAAAATTCCGGGAGGTTAGGGGTAGGGCTGTTTAGGCTGAGGCTTTGATGATTTCTTCGGCTCTTTTTAAGGCTTCATCGAGTTTGTCGGTGTGGGTTCCGCCAGCTTGCGCCATATCGGGTCGTCCACCGCCGCTGCCTCCAACAATGACAGC
>JABJCF010000291.1 GCA_018665625.1 Nitrospina sp.
AAACATTGAAAAAGCAATAAGGGTAAGGGAAGCAGCAACCAAGTCCAGGAAGGAAAATGAAAGAAAACCATGGAGATTATAATAAGTAATACGAAAGAAATAACGAGACCATAAGTTGCTACTGCTGATTCCTTCGCTACAAAAACCTGCTCAGGAATAGAAAGCTTTTTTAAATAGGTTGCGTTATTTATAAAGGCGTTAGCACCACTGGTGATACATTCAATAGCTGCACTCCAGGCAAGGAAACCAGAACACAGATACAGCGCAAACATTGCGGTGCCACCCTCTGCAGCCCCCATTTTGGAAGCAAAAATGGTAGAAAAGACCGTAAAATATAAAAGAATCATTGTTAGAGGCTGGAGAACAATCCATAAAAAGTCCATAGAAGTTCCAGCATAACGATGTCTGAACCCCGACCAGGATGTTTTCAGTATAAATGAGCGATATTTAAATAGATTAATTATCATCGTATTAAATGCATTGTATTCATTTATTTTTCGTGAACCACGTTTTGTTGAGGGTAAAAAAGCATGTAGAAACGGGGCTCCTGGGTTTTCAAAAACCGGATAGAACTGAAATATTTACTGCGCAATATTGGTTGAGAGGGCCCAGATTGTTATTGAACAATAATGTGGGATTTCGTGAAAGCGCTACCAAGGAAAAAAGCTTTTAAAAATGAAGTTTTTTCAGATTCTAACAATTGCCTATTTATGTCTTCCCCTCATTTAATAGCGTCAAAACGACGCAAAATCTCCAGTGGAGATTTAGGATAATTGAGATATTTCATAAATATTCATTCAAGAACCCACTAACCCATTGATTTCCTAGAACTATTCTATCCTGAACTGCCTCTTTTCTGCCAGCACTTTCTCAAAATATTAAGTCGTATAGAAAGGCCTTGCCCTATCTTTTGCTCAATATAACTTCATGTTTTAGAATGCCAGGTTTCGAGAATCTCGCCAGGTAGATATTGACGATGGCTTTTCTGCGCATAAATTTTTATAGGCCAACTTGCCCACTCCCTTTGAATCAATAAAACAGGTGGTATCTGAAAGGTTTAATCAATAACCGAAGAATTGAATTTTTGAGCGAGAGGACTGGTAAATTCAGTAGCGTTTCAGCTTCCTGCTAGTAGTTGACAGGGGGGGGGCAATCCCATAGAATTGAAGTCTTCTTTTATAAATAATTGAATTACATAAATTTGGAGCGCGTGTTTTATGGCCAAAGCCGGTAAGCCGACAGACTGGATCACAATGAAAATTGATCCGGAAATTTTTGAAGAACTGGGTGTCCGTGATCCCGAAGAAACTAAACGAGAAATGGCCATCAGCAAAAAAACCCGCCAAGTGCGAAAAGAGCTGAAAACCGACCCCGACAACCTTGATTTACAATTAGAGCTAGCTACTCTTTTCATAGATGGCTGCAATTACGAAGAAGCCATCAAACAACTCAAACTCATCCGCAATAAAGACCGGAAAAATCCGCGTGTATATAAATTACTTGGGACAGCATTCGTTCTCTTTAATCACGAAGAAGAAGCTTTGCTGGAACTAAACCGTGCCCATGAATTAGACCGCAATGATTCAGAAACCCTATTCAATCTGGGGGGTGTCTATTTACTCAGGGATATGTATGAAAGTGCAGCAGATGCTTTTGAAAAAGTCATTAAAATTGATCCAACCGATACGACCGCATATGCAAACCTTGCTGCCGCTTACGGAATGCTTAAGACTTATGACAAGGAAATCGTAGCCCTTAAAAAAGTATTGATGTTCGATCCTGAAAACAAAGAATTGCGCTCAGCCTTATCGAATTCCTATTTCAACTCCGATCGTTTTGAAGAAGCGATTGATGCCGCATTGTGTGTTGTGGAAATCGATGAAAAAGACACACAAGCTTATTGTAATCTCGGTAGCTGCTATGCTGCACAAAACATGATAGACGATGCCATCCAGGCATTTCATAAAGCCAGTGAATTGGCACCCGACTACTCTCTGCCCCACACCAATCTGGGAACCCTTTATGCCAACATGGGGCGCATTGAAGCTGCTATCAAAGAATTCAAGGTGTCAGTAAGTCTCAATCCTCAAGACTCTGGAGCCTGGCTGACTCTGTACAGCTGTTACAAAGAAGTAGGAATGATGGATGAATCTCAAAATGCCTATAGCAAGTATGAGGCCATCCTCAATGAACCTGAATTACAACAAGCACCTGGCGGAGATAATCCATCCAATATTCCTGGTGGAGTTTCACAAACCAGCAAGCTGGCGAGCGGTTCGGACTTAAGAGAGGATTCTGCCGGACTGGAATCCTTGCGCGAGAGCAGCAGCGAATAATTCTGGATACCCAACCATGACGCGCTCCCCCGACCTGATCCCGCTTGGGGAATTCAAGCCTTCAGACCAATGGCAAACACACGTTAATTCCATTTTCTATGGAATCAAGGGACCCGAGATACACAACCATTTCCAAACCTATGTCAGCCTCGACCATCGATTAGCACATGCGCTTGCTGAAGATTTCTTCAAACATACAGTCGGGAAACAACCCGAAGGCCTAGTCTGGACCATTCAAGAATGGGGCGTGGGCAATGGAAACCTGGCCGCTTGCTTTCTCAGCCGACTGCAAGAAATTGATTTCAACAAGCAAGTCTATCCATTCATCCATTACATTCTTTGTGATGAATCCGAAGAAATTTTAAAAGGGACTCAAGCGAATCCTCGGTTGCAGCAACATGAGGGAAGGTTTTCGACCGTAAGAATCGATGCAGAACACCTGGATTGTTTCCGCCCAAAGTCCGTCACCAAAATTATTTCAAACGAAATATGGGATGACCTTGCCACAAAAGTTTTGCTCAAACATGAAAACCAATTTTACGAAGAGTACCTTTGTCCGCACATATCGCCTGATTTCCTGAACGAAGATATGCAGGCCTTCATCCAGCAATTCCAACAAAAAAATCTCGAAGAACTAGCGAAGCTACCTTCATTTCTAGATGCCATTCATTGGGAACGCGATTTTCAAAGAGTGGAACTCAGCGATTGGCCCTTTGCAAAAGTTTTGCAAACACATAGCCAAAATTTCAAAGATGAAATTCCAATGCCCATCAACACGGGAGCGTTCGCTGCATTAGAAAAAGCCAAGGAACTCCTCACTTCAAATAGCCAGGGATATACCGGCTTTGACTATGGGATGTTGGAATTCCAAGACCTGAATCAAGAAGGAAGACCCTATTTTAATTTATATGGCGGGCAATACACCTTCATGGTGAACTTTCCTTTATTAGAAGATGTTGGACGGGAGATTGGATTTTCTGAAATAACCAGAGAATATCAAAACAACTTTGTAAAACGTAGCCTGGATGAGGAAGTATCTGGCGTAGTTGAACTAGTACAAAATCACCCTCAGGTTGCTAACATGCCCGGTTGGGATCGTGATATTTTAATGCTTCGCACCTTGCAGGCTTTGAACACCGTTTACCATAGTCCCTATTCTGGAAAACTTAATTATCCGGCCATGCCAGGAACCCCGAAAAAGCAGAGGAAGCAAATCTCACAACTTGCTCAAAATCTTAGTGCCCGTGGTGTTCCTGATACTGTTGCCTATGTAACGAAAGAAGAAGTGCTCGCTGCTTTGAAACCTTTGAGGAAGCTGGGATACAGGGAAAAAGATATAGAAGCCGCTTTCCATTCCCCTCCGGCACCGGTCTCCTTCATACACATTCAATTCAAAGATTAAGCAAGCCTCTAATAATCCGATATTTTTCACTCCCGGCCGTTCTCGGATCCTTATTTCATAAGGACCGCTCGCAGCCACAGATAATAATTAAAGGTTCCCTTAATATAGTTTGTAAAATCTGGTAGCCTAGGTAAAAAAGAACTTAAACCTTCAGGAGTTTTTTTAGTGCTCAGCATTTTTGTTGAAACCAGTTGCAATCGCTACAACCGTGACGAATGCATTTCCTGCCATGTTTACGAACCCCTAATGGAACACCCGGTTTCCGAGTGGCACCTTACCGCAGAACAAGCCAGAAACATGGCCGAAAAAATAAAAAATGTCGAAGTGCTCAATACTTTAGCTAAACAAGAGATAAATCTGACGGGAGGAGAAGCATCGCAAAATCCAGATATTGTGGAAATCTGCAAAATCTTTCAAACAATAACCCCACATGTTTGCCTGCATACCAATCTGGATATTCTTTCGGAAAAATCAAAACGCTGGTCGCGACTGGTAGAGATTATGAAATTGAATGCAAGAGTCGACATTACCCTCTATCCGACAGCATGGGAAAGCTCACAAAAACTTTTCCTGGAAAAAATGCTGAAACTTCAAAACAAGTTGATCGTGAATGTTGTGTATGAATCCCTTTTAGACTTAAAAAACCAAATTGGTTTGCTGCAAAACTTTTTCCAGGAAAAAGGCATTGCGCATGTTACCGAATTGCTTCAGACCTACTCCGAAAAAATAGCAACGCTAACAAACGAACACCCCAACTGTGATGATAAAATTTTCACAACACATATGGGAGACATAGAGGCCTTTGCCAGCAAGCCAGACTTCATTTTCGGGATAAGCCTATTACCTGCCTTCAATGTAGATAAAAACGGCTACCGTGGCATGACCTCTCTGCCCTTCCCCAGAGATAAATATTTAATTGGCTGTCCCGCCGCGCGCGGTTCCATTGACATTATGACTATTCAACAAAATGGAGAGATGACACCCTGTTGCGATGTCGGCAACTTGAAATGCCAACCTAAATTCGGAAATGTTTTAAAAGACAGTCCACATGAAATCATGGAGAGGATGGAAACATCAATGAAAGTACTTGCATCAGGAATCAAAAAAAACCATGAAAATCTTAAAAGCGGAAAAGCAGGTATGCAGGTTGAAGAAGGTATCCCGCCTTATTGCAGTTAAAGAAAGTGTTTCAAAATCAGGAAAAAGGAAAAAAGTACTTTCAGGGTTTTGCTTTATAAAGGAAGTACGACCGCGGCTCATCGATAAAAACAATCGGATCCTGAGACCAAAAATTTTCATGCAACAGGTATTGACCGGGGTCAACCTGGCTCAAGGAAAAAACCATTTCCCAAATTAATTCAGAGTTTTTTGATTCCAGAAATCCAAGATAAGGATTAATGTATGCCATAGGAAACTCAATTTGATTCCCCAAACCACCGGAATAACCCATAAGGGTTTTTCCAGCTGTTCTTACAAAATAATTCAATACAAAAGCAGTGTTCGAAATAGCCTTCATTTGTTTAGAAATTGGCGATTTCAGAAGAGCTGGCATTCCCGTTTTATTTTCCACCCGCAAGGAATAATTACCAAACAACTTTGGAGCCTGAACCTTATATGACTCAAAAGTAGAATCTGAAACTCCTGCAAAAACCGTTTCCGTATCCCGCTTTTCTTTTCCGGAATCCCACCTTGTTAAAAAAACATCAAATTCATAAATATGTAATTTTCCAAATTCCTTTATTTTTAATAAATAAGACGCGGGAATCTTTAAAGGTTTTTCTTTAAAAACATGAACCCATGGAAATTTATCAGGCGGAGCACCCACGTGAGAAACAAACAATATTTTTTTTACTTCTTTCCCTGCCAAAAACAATTCCATCCTGTTTCTCAATTGATCCGATAAATAATGATTCAGGATGTTGGCAACAGGATCATGGACCGCGAAGATTAAGAAATGGTCGAACGAGACTTCATTATCAATATAATTCTTGACCAATCTGGCCTCAGCCATCGTTCCATTGGAAACATTAATGCGTTTCGGATAGTGAAGAATAGCCCAGCTATAGAACTGGCCTGCGACCACTAGCACCAATGCCAGGGCCAAAGACTTTCCAAGTACTGAATTATAAATCCACAATCGGCGGAACTGGCTTTCTATTCCCACACCCGCAACCATTAATAAAAATGGCAGAAAATAAATATAAACCCTCGGGAAACCCACGACTCCAGAAACGACTGTCAGAACAACCGGAACACCCAACAATGCGGCAATAAATAAAAAATTTTTGTTCCCTTTAAACGAAAATAAACCCAGGATGAACAGCAGAAAAAACCACAAACCCCATGGAGCAAAAAGAAATTTTCCAATTTCCAAGAGTCCCATCAAATTTAATGTGGGCTGTGAATAATTGGCAATCCCAGCATTCAATCCTTCCCTTATAGAAAGCAAATACAAAGCGACCAGAAAAAATGAAAAGAAAAAGGAAATTAAAAAGGGGGCGGCCCTTTTTAGAAAAGGTATTTCTTCTCGAACACCTGAAAAGAAAATCTTCAAAAAACTGGAAACAAAAACAGCGAACAGAAAAAATGCATTACTGGGTAGTGTAAGGACTAGAGAAACACTGCATATCACCAGTAGAACCCCACTTGTAATACTTCTTCTCAAACAAAATTCTTTTTGAACTTGAGCATAAGCCAAACCTGTCACTGCCAAGCAAAGAAAAACGGTTAAAGCGTAACCTCTCCCTGAATGGGAGTAGTTGATATGGGAGGCTGAACTCGCCAGAAATAATGAGGCAACAAGTGCCACAAATCTCGATTCACTTAATGATTTTCCTACTTGATAGACAAGAGGTACTGCCAGCACCCCTACAATTAAAGAGGGCAATCTGAAAACCCACTCCCTTTCTCCCCACCAGGACAAGAAAACATTAGATATCAAGCTGAACAAGGTATGCTGATTGGGGTCGGGATAATTAAATAAAATTTCCCTCCAGGGCAGGCCTCCATATTGGTTGAATGAAATTGCCTCATCTCCCATTAATGGGCTTGTTGAAGTCGGCAATCGGAATGCCATTGCCAGCAGCGTCAGCAAAACAAATATGGCACGATCATTTTCTAATAATTTTTTTAGCAAGAAGGATTCCTCAGGTGGGCACCAGCTATCAACTAATATTGTAATATTTATTGCTGCAGGAAGACAGGAAAAGGAAAGATCAAGGGTGGAGCTGTTTTCTCTATAAAAAAGCGGCTAAATTCATTATGGGTTTTTATTTCTACCCAGAATCGTTACCAGAACCCCGATCATAGCAATAAGTTTTTCGACAACTTTTTCACTTTCCAGTTTTCCATCCTTAAAATCTTCATAGCTTGAGCAAACCACTGGCTGAACGGACAAAACATGAGATTCATAAGCTAGAATTTTTGCTAAATCCGACGAGGCCAGATAAGACATAGAGCTCCCCGCCGTGCAAAGGATTCCTGCTGGTTTATTTTCCATTGCAGATGCGATGATATCTATAAAGTTCTTTAAGGGACCGGAAACCGAATAGCAATACACCGGCATCCCAATAATCATTCCATCCACTCCATCTACCATTTTGTAGGCCTTTTGCGCATCAGAGTTATAATCCTGCAATTTACGACCATCACAAAACTGCATATCTAAAGACCTGAGGTCAAGAGTTTCACAGTCGACATTTTCTAAACCCTGAAGAATTTTTTCTGCCGCTTTCGCCACAATCGCTGTTTTCGAATTAGGATTGAGACTGCCTTGGATGATTAGAATTTTTGGCATAATTTAATCTCCTACAAAAAAAAACGGCTTGTACAATTACTGTACAAGCCGCCATTACTCACAACTATCTTTATTTTCAATAAAAACAAACTACTTCAGGCAGAGGGAAGTTCTCCTGGCGGGACTTCTTCTTCCTCATCATCGTCAAAGAAGTCATCCTCATCGTCATCACCGATCAGCATATTTTCATCTTCAACAACAAGCTCCTCAAATTCCTCATCAGCTTTTTCTTCTTCTTTCGGGTAAGGCAACTCATCCCATATAACAACTCGCGAATTTCCTCGGTCCGCAATGAAGAGCTTGAACTTCGGTTGAGGTTCTTCTTCTTCTCCTTCTTCCGTTGGGGCTAAAGAAGTTTCGTCGTCATCATCATCGTCATCTGGCATTGGAATTTCACGAAGGCCTTCTTCTTCTTCCTCTTCTTCAATTAACAACAAGCCAAACGGATCATCCAGAGTGCTAGCCGTGGCTTCACCTTCCACACCGCGATTCCCTTTGTTGTCATTAAAACTGGTTTGCCCAATTACCAAGTCTGGAAGTTGGCCGTTCTCGGTTGGCACTTCTTTCCAATATAAAACCCGGTTGTTTCCCGTATCAGAAACGAACAATCCCATTTCTCCACACACTACGTCAGTGGGGAAATACAAACCTTCCTGACAAGCACGTTTGGCTCCTCTTCCAGAGTTAGGTTCTCGACTCAAGAAATCCTTCTGTCCGATAACCACATCTGCAGCCACGCCTGTTTCACGGGGAAGTTTGTTCCAGATCAATATCCGGTGATTGCCTTGATCAACCACAAAGACTCTCTCGTTTTCAGCATCGAAGAAAACGCCTGTTGGGAAGCTGAGCGTATCCGCCCCAACGTTATCAAACTCACCTTGATTCGGCCAACGCTCGTCCATACCTCGTTGCCCCAAAGACACATCGGCATTCCAGCCATCACTGAAAGGAATTTTATTCCACAGCAAAACACGATGATTATCTTTATCCGCAACAAAAATATGCTGATCATCAGTGGAGTTGATTCCCATTGGGAAAAACAAAGAACCCGATCCAACAAAACCCCGCCTGTTGGCTTCATTATCATCCAGGTTATCTTGCCCCAACACCAAGCTGGGAGCTTCACCATCTTCGGAAGGAATTCCTGACCAGCGAAGAACACGATGGTTGCCACTATCAACCACATAAAGCTTTCCATCGATTACCTGGATTCCGGCCGGCTGGGAAAGTGTATCTTCCTCAGCTTTACTAATAGTGAACCCATCCAGAGATTCATCACCCAAACCTGAAGTCATTTCATCCAGAGTGGTGGTCATTCCTCGATTTTCCAGGCAGTCGGCAAAATCTTCCTGCCCTAAAACCAGAGAACAAGGTTCGCCGTTTTCTTCAGGAAACTGTTCCCATATCACAACGCGATGGTTTCCGCGATCCGCAACAAACAGCATATCGCCAAATTTCGTTACATACTGAGGTTCACTTAAAGTATTGTCACCAGGGTCATCCGCACCCCTGTTAGACTGGGTCATAGAAAAATCGCCCTGCCCGATGACCATGAATGCGCCAGTTTCTTTAACCTCCTCTACAACCGCCTCTTCGGCTTCATCCATTTCATCAAGGTCCAACTCATCATCTTCAGAAACACTTAGTGAATCTTCAGACTCTGTCTCTTCCATTTCCTTTTCTTCTGACATGAAACCAATCTCCAAATTATATTTTACGAGTTTTCCAAAAAATTTAACCACCCAGGTTCTGATGGCAATACTTTAATCCCATTAAATGGGTTTTATTCTTTATAGCTTGCAACGCTTAAAAAAAATCTTTGTAAAATACCTCGTTCACTAGCAACCGGATTGTTTAATTTGCCAGCTGTGGAACTTTCAACCTTTGCCACATTGAAATTACTTTGCGTCCATTTCGGTCCTGATGCTTTCCATCCCAAACCGCAAATGCAATCAACACCGGAATTTCCCGCTGAAAACGGATGTCCCATTTATTGATTGTATCCAGAGTGCGGAAAAATACTACACTCCATTTACCCTCTTTCCAAACACCTTTTCCCAGAACATTCTGTTTTGTCTGCGGCTGAGGGGTCAAGGTTCCAAAACCTTCCGCATTCAACTCTTCAACGGGCACATCTCTGAATGGATTAAGCGAATCCACCGGATTGACCTCACCGCCGAAGATCATGGTATCCAGGTCCAATCCCTTAGTCGCGTATTCCAGTTTTTCTTTTGTTTCTATTTCTGTTTGCCAATCTGCCCGCCACTGCCAGATATTCACCACTTTGTTACGATTGCCCATACCAAAGAACGGTTCGTTGTGGCCATGCTGGTGCAACAAAACATCACCCAGAGCAAACTGCATCGCTATAGCATCTTTAAAATCCTGATGCCGACTGGAAGTACGATCAGGCTGTGGGTCTTCCCACTGCAAACGAAATGCAATGCCTTCATCGTTCATTACCGATTGAAACTGAATTTCATCGATAGGGTCTCTACGAGCATTGAGCGGAATCGTATGAATATTCTTCGCTTCAATTGAATCCCATAAAGGATTGCCCGGATCCATATCAATTTCCTCATCTATAACATGAGTTTTCAGGTCCGTCTCATACTTCGCAGGCTTATGCACTTCCTTATTAATTTTTGACTCGATGAAAGAAGCCAGATCCCATCGTTCGTCTTCCTTCAGGTGATTGTAAGACTTCATGGGAGTCCCATCAATCCCCGAAGTCAAAATCACAAATAAATCTTTTCTACTAAACCCGAACTTAAAAGTATTGGGGTCCGTCAGGTCATAAATAAAAACTCGATGGTCCCAAATATCATAGAGCTCATCAGCGATGGGGCCATCTCCCTTCAAATCGGTGCCATGGCAACGTGAGCATTTCATTTCCTGATAAATGCCCTGTCCCCTTTTAATCGACTCCTCATTGGTTTCAGGCACGGCGCCAATTACAATTGCTTCTTTAGGCTTTTCCTTTTCAAACCGTTTTGAAAACGACTTGATATATTCAATCACTCCCCAGGTTTCATCTTCCGACAACGCCCCTCCCCATGCAGGCATCGATGTTCCCGGTATGCCACGAGTAATGGTTCGATAAATATCTTTATCTTGCGGGAGCGAACCAAAAGGGGTCGTGCGATACTTGAACACCCCTTTTCTAAAATCTCTTGGCCATGGATAAAGATACGCCATAGCCTTACCGCCGCCGTTCCCATCCTGTCCGTGACAAAACACGCACATATGCTTGTAAACGGTTGCACCCAAGCGCAACAAATCCTTTTCGCTTTTGGGTGAATTCCCCGAGTCATTTCCATGTTGAGAATGGGAATAAGCAGGAAGTGGCCCAATGATCAGGGCAACCAAAATGAAAAAGAAAAATATATACTTTTTCTTATTAACGGACTCCAATGCCCGGTGTTGATAAAGTGTAAAGTTCTTCATTGCCGTTTAAACCATCTTCCGCAATATCGACCCAGATGTCCCGGCAATTGTGCCTATGATCCACCCCTTTACAATAAAAAAGTGGATTCCGGTTTGTAAAATATACAACTGGGTGCGAAAAAAATACGCTTAATCCATCAAACTTCGCGACCTCAATGGCCTTTTCAATTGTGGTCTCCTCTGTCGAGGCTTTTCGAATTACTTTCCGGATTACCATATAATCCAGTTCGCGATCCAAATCCAAATCATAATAGGTCGCAATCAATCCCGGAACACTCAATGATTCCCATCCCCTATAAGAAGGATGTCTCCATCCTGGCTCTTTAGGGATTTCCAACTCATCTCCGGTTTTTTTTAGTCCGTCAATATCGCCTGATTCGAGACCTTGGCTCGACGCCAAAATTGGCATCGAAATAAATGCCAACAACCAAACCAGCAAAAAGGGCAATTTCACTTGAGACCTCAGATTTTTTGGGAACAGGCGACTGACACCAGCCCTTTATAAATAAGGAACCCTCGACCTATAAAAAAAACCTTTCAACCGGACTAAGTAACTGGATGTCACCGATTTTCAAAGGATATTTATAAGCTAACATATTTCAGGTGTCATTCAAACGGGTAATGTCTAAAGCTAAATAGGAAGATAAAGGGGAAATTCAATCAACTTAGGAGTTTGTTTCCATAGCGGTAACAACATCGGGGTAGATTTCAAACACATCGTGGAGCTTGGCCAGCTCAAAAACCTCTTTTGGAGCACCGTTCAAACCCGCCAAAACAAACCGACCATCATCCTTAAGCGTTTGAAAACAATGAATAAATGCGCTAATGGTAGAGCTGTCAAGGTAGGTGACTTTTTCCAGATTCAGGATGAATTTTTTAAACCCTCTTTCAATATAGGCATCAATAAGGCGGCTTAAATCATTTGAATTGTAGATATCCAACTGACCGGCGAGGTCTATGATAATCGTATTATTTTCATCTCGGCAGTCGATATCAATTTTCCCCATCAACCCAAGTATTTCTTTATGAATATTTTCCATGAAAAGCCCTTTTCTAATTAATGGGGATTTATCTTAAAACTGTTTCTCATAACGTTTGGGATCTGGGTCGCGGGGTTCACAATCCAGCCAATAAGATTCTTTTTCTGGCTCGAACTTTCTTCTTAAGGGATCTTCTCTAAAAATGGAACCTACCATTCGAATTGGGGTAAATACCAAAAAGTAGGTAAGGCTCAAAATAACCTTGGCATTGAAGTTACCTATAACTTCTGCAAACCGCATCCATTTCTTATGAACAGGAAGAAGTCCTTTAGGAGCAGCAAGCGCCATTCCGCCAAAAAACAAAATCAAAACACCGAGAACACCGGCAGCGGTGGTCCAGGTTTTATAAAAGAAAATAGCCCCGAAAAACGAGAACACTCCCGCCATCATCAAACCAAATTGTTTTAACTGTTTTTCTGTCACATCAGATGAGCTCATATTTCCCAACTTTTAACTCCAAAATAATTCTAGGCGATTGTACGCCAGCAAAAGGTCATTGTGAATCGTAAAAAGAGTTGAGCTCGGTTTCGCTAAGATCGGTGGCCGGGCCATCGTAAACAATTTGCCCCTCGTTCAACGCAATGATACGCGATCCATATTCTCTTGCCAGTGAGGGTAAATGCAGATTGCAGATCACTGCCACGCCATCTCTTTGATTAAATTCTTCCAGCAAATCCATAATTTGTTTTGAGGTCGAAGGATCCAGACTCGACACGGGTTCATCGGCAAGGATCAATTGCGGATCTTGCATCAACGCTCTCGCCAACCCAACCCGTTGTTGTTGACCGCCACTCAGTTTGTCCGCACGATCAAATTCTTTGTCGGCAATCCCCAACCGATCTAAAACTTGTTGAGACTTTTCAACATCGGCCTGGGGAAACAAATTCAACATGGAAGCTGCGGTAGAAACTGTCGCCAACCTACCCGCAAGAACATTGGTCTGCACAGAAAAACGCGAAACAAGATTGTATTGCTGGAAAACCATACCAATTTTTTGTCTCAGTTGCCGCAGTTTGCCGCTGGATGCTCCGGTAATCTCTTCATCATTTAGAAGAACTCTTCCAGAGGTGGGTTCGACAAGGCGATTGATACAGCGTAACAGGGTCGACTTACCCGACCCGCTTTTTCCCAACACCACAACAAATTCGCCCTCTTCGACTGTTATAGAAATATCTCGCAGGGCCTCGACCCCTGTTTTATAGGTTTTGCAAAGATGTTCAATTTTTAACATCGGTCGATTTTTCTAAATTAAGATTCAATAATCTACCCGCTTCGCGAACAGGATCAAATAATCCATCCAAATCCATCAGGCCGCTGATGCCATACAATCGTTTGAGGACTTTGCTACCCTTAGGGCTTCTTGCAATTTTTTTGAGTCCATCTCTAAGCTTCACTTTTATATTTTCAGGAAGATCTTTGCGGACAGAAACCGTATCGTTGGGAATTTCTTTAGTGTAGGCAATGACTTTTACCTTTTCAAACACATCGGGATAAGATTTCGCCACGGCAGCCCGAGAGCCATCGTAAGCAGCACCTCCATCGACCTCACCCTTATATATAGAAAGAACCACCGAATTATGAGACCCGGCAAACACGGATTTA
>JABJCF010000292.1 GCA_018665625.1 Nitrospina sp.
AAAGGAAATTGGTGAGGTCGTAAAAGTGATTACCTCCATTGCCGAACAAACCAACTTATTAGCTTTGAATGCCACTATAGAAGCCGCTCGCGCAGGAGAAGCGGGCAAAGGCTTTGCCGTGGTTGCCAATGAGGTTAAGGAACTGGCCAATCAAACCGCGAAAGCCACAGAGGAAATTGGGGATAAGGTTCAGACCATTCAGGTTAATACCGGAAATGCGGTTCAGGCAATTGAGGAAATTGGAAATATTATTAATAAAATTAATGATATTTCCAGCACCATTGCCAGTGCTGTAGAAGAACAAAGTGCAACAACCAATGAAATGTCGCGAAATGTTCAGGAAGCGGCAAAAGGTGTGAGTGAAATTTCCCAGAACATCACGGGTGTTTCGACGGCAGCGGAAGAAACCACTCAAGGTTCCAGCCAGACCAAAGACGCAGCCAATGAGCTTTCAAAACTAGCCGTTGACCTGCAAGGCATGGTAACCAAGTTTAAAATTTAGAATTGCTTCAAAAGAATTAAAACGTAAAGGCCCTGGAGTTTTCCAGGGCCTTTTTTTTTCGTGCAGTTTTTGTTTATGGCAGATCTGGAAAAGTGACCTCGATGGGTTCGCCATCAAGAGCTTTTAAAAATTCAACCATATCTTTTTTCTCTTGGGCAGTCAGCCCAAGGGGCGTGATGAAGGGACTTAAATTTTCTTTAACATCCCCTCCCCTGTCATAGAACTCAATCACATCTTCTAATGTGGCTTCAGTCCCATTATGCATATAGGGAGCAGACTGGCGAATACTCCGCAAACCCGGGGTTTTAAATCCGCCTTTGTCAAAATCATCTTTACTTATATTATAACGACCCAGGTCAACCTTCAAGGGACCCGCTGCCTTGACCCCGATATTATGGAAACCACTATCCGTAAAAGCCGGACCATTATGGCAAATGCCACATTTGGCTTTTCCAAAAAACAAATTCATACCATTTACTGCTGATGCAGACATGGCTGACTTGTCGCCCTTCCAATAATAATCATAAGGGGAATTTTTTGAAACGATAGACCTTTCAAAAGTCGCAATGGCCTTAGCAATGTTGTCGATCGTTACGGAGTTTTTTCCAAACACCGCAGCAAATCGTTTCACGTATCCAGGAAGAGCTTTTAACTCCCGAATCAATTCGTCATAATTCTGATTCATTTCAACGGCAGCTTCGATGGGGCCTTTCGCCTGGTCCTCCAATGTTTTTTTTCTACCATCCCACATCTGAACTTCGAAGTAACCACTGTTTATTATTGTGGGTGCATGTCGACCCAACTCTTTCTGACCATCTCCTATAGTGCGTGGAAGGCCATCTCCCCACCCCAAGCCCGGATTATGGCAGGTAGCGCAACTGATCCAGTTGCTCCCCGATAAACGCGGATCAAAATAGAGCATCTTCCCCAGGTCTTCTTTTTCTTCTGACCATTTATTGTCAGCCGGATGCTTCATTTCTGGAACAGGTTCATAAACAGAATCTTCTGAAGCCCATACAACCGAGCTCGAAATAATTCCAAAAACAATAGCAATAATAAGTTGTCGCATTACTTCCTCTTTAAATTAATGGCAGTTTTCCAATCCTCTTTTTTGCAGATACTTCTGATGGTAATCTTCAGCGGGATAATATTTTGATGCCGCAGTGATTTCCGTAACTATTGGACTTGGAAATCGTCCTGCATATTTTTCCCTGGACTGTTTTGCATCTAATTCTTGAGCCGGTTCATTAAAAAAAATGGCTGATCGGTATTGAGTGCCCCTGTCTGGACCTTGCCGATTCAATGTTGTGGGATCGTGACATCCCCAAAACACATCAAGAAGCTCTTCATAAGAAACCGAAGAAGGATCAAACTCAACCCACACAACCTCTGCATGACCCGAGTTCCCCGTACACACTTGTTCGTATGTAGGGTTTTCAGTAGCTCCGCCTGTATAGCCGACAGAAGTAGCAGTCACTCCCTTCACCTTACCAAAAGCAACCTCTATTCCCCAGAAACACCCTGCCCCGAAAATCGCGGTGGCCATAATTTCTCCTTTTAGCTTCGGCTAGTAATTTCTATTAGATGAAATCCGAATTGAGTTTTAACGGGGCCATGCACAGCTCCCACTTCATCATTAAAAACTACCGTATCAAATTCAGGAACCATTTGCCCCGGACTGAACTCTCCCAGGTTTCCTCCATCACTTCCAGAGGGACATTCGGAATGTTCCTTTGCCATCTCTGCAAAGTCTGCGCCTCCCTCAATTTTACTTTTCAAATCCACACAGGCCTCTTCGGTTTTGACAAGGATATGTCGAGCGCTTGCTTTAGCCATTTGTTTTTCCTTTCTTGTTTAATTGTGAGCTATAAAATTTAAAATAGAATCCTGCCAATATCAACCCCATTACGACCAAGGCTGTAAAGTGCAGTAAATATTTTACGGAATACCAGGATGGAGAAAATTGAATGATCCCTTTTACTTCTCCAGAATAATGTTTTAACATTTCACCATATTCTACCATTAGGCTAACGGGAAAACGATCTTCACCCGAATCAATCTTTCGTTGAACCGTCACCTCAAAACTTTTCTTTGCGTTTCCTCTTAAAGTAAACCCCATCATTCCATTAAATTTTTCTGTAGCCATTCCCGGCGGCAACAACAGCATCATTCTGATATTTTTTAAGGAATCAGAATGATTCTGCAACATAATTTTCAAAACAGATGACTCTGGTCCGCCTGAGGATTGTATGGAACCCTGAACTTGCGATTGCACAGACTCTTTAAAGAAAAATGAGTCCGTATGCAAAATCGATTCACTCTTCCCTCCTCCCAGTTGCATTTTATATTTCACCATCGCAGTAATGGGGTACTTCCCAACCCGGAATACAGGTGGATGCTTGTCATTCTCAAGAGTAATGCTCTGCCCCGGTTTAAGCTCTCGAATTGCAGTCATCATAGACATCGAGTGGTGAAAATGAAACATCGGATGAATATGAAAAAGAGAATGCGAACCTGTGTTTTTCAAGGTCAAGGCCAAAGCCACATCTCCCCTTTCGCTCACATCACTAGCAATAGAGAGCTGAATGGGTTGCCCCAGTGCAGGACTGGTAAAAGCTAATAGCAAAGTAAATATAATGAAGAGATGCATCAAAAAACCAATTATTTATGGATTAAATGAATGTCTTATTTTAATTCAAAAGCGCATCCAGAGCAACGAAATGCCCCTTATTATTAATCGGACTTGGCCTGTAAAAGTTGTTATTATTGAAGTAATAGTCGAAACCAATTAGGAGAACCATTATGGATGCTCTGATGACCTTTTTCATCTTATTAGGATTGCTGTTATTCAGCACTTTTAAGGTATTGAGAGAGTATGAGCGTGGGGTTATATTTTTACTAGGACGGTTCTGGAAAGTAAAAGGGCCGGGAATCATTATTGTCATTCCGGGAATACAAAAAATGGTCAAGGTCAGCCTGCGCACGGTTGTCATGGATGTCCCCCCCCAGGACATCATCACCAAAGATAACGTAACCGTAAAAGTTAACGCAGTGCTCTATTTTCGAGTTGTCGACTCACAAAAAGCCATCATTGAAGTCGAAGATTTCCTCTACGCCACATCTCAGCTATCGCAAACCACATTGCGAAGCATTCTGGGACAAAGCACTCTGGACGATTTATTATCAAATCGCGAAGAAATAAATTCCCATCTTCAAAAAGTTATCGATGAGCAAACCGAGCCGTGGGGTGTCAAGGTCGCTAATGTTGAAGTGAAAAACGTAGATCTTCCGCAAGAGATGCAAAGAGCCCTGGCAAAACAAGCCGAAGCCGAACGAGAACGGAGAGCAAAGGTAATCAATGCCCAGGGTGAATTTGAGGCGGCTCAAAAAACATGTGACGCTGCAGACCTGATTGGAGCCCACCCACCTGCCTTACAATTACGTTTTTTCCAAACACTGCTAGATCTTTCCAGTGGAGACGGAGCACATACATATATCCCAATTCCCTTGGAATTATTCGACTCTTTTAGAAACAAAGGAGGAGAAAAATCTCCCGACCGATAACAGGTAACATATAAAATATCAGCCCAAAACTTTTCTCTCGAATTTTTATGGATGAATTCTCCCAAATAAATCAGTTCTTAAATCGTGTTCAAAAACACTGGAACAAAATCAGGCTTATTATTGGAGCTTTTTTAGCTTCTTCCCTTTTGGCTGGGCTCATCCTTTCTGTAGCACTCTTTTATTATTTCCAACCCTCAAGCGCAGGTTCTTATATACCCATTATTTTAATATTAATTTTGGGGAAATATCTCTACACCAACCTGCATTCAAAGATATTAAACAAAATCGACAGGGAAGAAGCCGCTTTACTCATAGAGAAAAAATATCCTTCGTTAAACAATTCACTTATCAACTCTGCCCAACTGGGTGAATTCATTGGGGACCCTGTTCGAGAAAATATATTTTCCTCGGCAATGATCCGTGAGCTTCTGGAACGAACACAAAAGCAACTCAAAAAACTGGACGCAAACTCGGTCGTCAATAATGAGAATACTATTCCTGCGCGAAATTTGTTTTTAGCCACTATGGCAGTCGGCTTGGTTGCAACACTTTTAATCCCAAACCTTTGGCAACAAGCATTAACTAATAGCCGCGAGGCAATGAATCCCCCCAAAGTCGCAAAGGCAGACAAAGATATTGAAACATCCAAAGCGGCTGAGCCAAAACATGTTTATACAATAAGCGATATTGGCGTCACCTTAAACTATCCCGCTTACACCCGACTGCCTTCAAAAGTGGTCAAACCTTCTGACGGTTCTGTTAAGTCTTTACCTGGAACTGAAGTAATCATAGAAGGAAAAAGCAACAAGGGGATCAAAGAGGCAAGTCTGGTGGTAAATGGCAAAGATTCATTTTTAATGGAAATCCAAAAGGGATCTTCATTGACAGGTTCGTTTATAGTGCGCGAAAAGGGCTTCTACCAATTTAAGTTCAAGGATCCCGCCCCAGTACTGCTGGCGCAAAAGTTCTCGATTGAAATTGAAAAAGACAAAGCCCCCCGTGTCATGCTGTTTCCAGCAAACCCAAAACCGGTTTATTACAACACTGACAAGATCCAGATATTTTATGAAGGCAGCGATGATTTCGGCATCGAAACCATCGAACTGGTCGCACAAGTTGATGGCAATTTAATAAGAAAAAAAATCAAAAGTCTCAAGGAAAATGAAAAAGAAACCCAAGGGAGATATACCTGGAACCTAGCGCTCGAATCCTTAAAACAGGGCCAAGAGGTTCAATATTATCTGGAAATAAAGGACAACGATAACATCTCTGGCCCCAACAAAGGCCAATCAGAAATGATAAGCTTCACCCTTTTTGATTCACGAGAGGAGCAGGAAAATCTCGTTCGACTTCAGGATGAACTGACAGAAAAAATGATTGCCCTATTGGCAACGGGACTGGTTGAAGACAATATACTCAAGACCACAACAAAAGATATTCTCTACGGAAAAAAGCTACTAGCCTCCAATGCTGATGCCTTAATTGACATTATCGGCCTCGCACAACATATAAAAAACCAAGCGGAAGAATTCGGAAACTTTCCACAACCTTATCTGACGCTTTTAAAAAATATCATTTCGGGATTAAAATTAATTCGTCAGGAAAAAATTGAGGCGATCGACAAAATTCAGAGCACCGTTATGAAGCCGACCCCGGTGGCCTATAGCATCTTCTCCGTAGAAATTTTGAACGATAGAATGGTCACACACCTGGAACAAGACATCCTTTATCTAATAAAAATAACCAATCGCCAGAAAATGGATCAGGTAATGGATCTTGAAGACCAGCTTTCAGAATTGACGGAAGCACTCCAGGAAGAATTTGAAAACCTGAAAAACAAAAATTCCCCCTTAAACTCTAATCAACTCAAATCGAAACTCAACCAAATAGAGCAAACCTTGCAAAAGCTTCTGGAAAAATTGTCCCAGCAAAACCAATCTTTACCTGATGAGTTCCTGAATTCTAAATCCTACAAAAGTATGAACCTCGAAGAAATGATGAGTTCGATCAAA
Source organism: Nitrospina sp. (assembly GCA_018665625.1). The sequence goes on from JABJCF010000292.1 coordinate 6,079, forward strand.
AACATTCAGGAACTCGCAAAACAAGGCAAAATGGATGAGGCGATGGATCAACTTAAAAAAATGGCAGAAGAGCTGAGAAACTTTGCCGAGCAATTGAACCAGGCCGACTCTTCCATGGAAGAAATGGTAGACACTCAAATGATGGATCAGCTCAATCAATCTATGAACGATTTGCAAGATCTGGAAAAGAAACAACGTAAAGTCATTAACAAGACGTCAGAAATAAATCAGGAGCTCAGACAAAAACAATCCATGCAATTTGAGTCCTTAATTAATAAATTTTTCGAGGAACTCCAAAAGGATGTGGAGTCTATTCGCACCATCCTGGGGGACGATAAAGTTTTTCTAAATGAGCATTCAGCGATGAAAAAAACAGGTGAGCTACTTGAAAAGGAATCTACTTTAAATCAGGAGATACAGTCCCTAAGTCAAAAAACCATTGATTCCAGCCTCAAAGAAAGCCTCGCCAGCAATTTCAAAGAGTTAAATGATCGTCGTCGAGAGCTATCTAAAACCCTCTCCGAACTAGGTAGCCTGAGAACTCAAGGTTTTCAAGAGTACAAGGAAAGTCTACCTGGACTACAAAAGAAATACGATTCATTAAAAGAGCTAGCCGAGTTAAACGATTTGAATGAGTTTAATTTACTCTTTAAAAACACTTATCCTGAAGTATTTCGTTGGCAGGGTAACCTAAGAACATCTAGAAATTCATTAGAAGATATTGGAGGTAAAATCAGCGATGACTTGAAGCAGGTTACGCGATTGAACGGCGAAATATCTAAAAAACTTGGTTCCATGAAGCGTTCTATCGAAACCAGCAGTGAAGCCCTTCTCTCCCCGAAAGCAAAAAACAGTTTAAAAGAAATGGCCCAACAGGAAAAAGGTATCCGCGGGAAAACGGAAAAGATGCGAAAACAATTTGAGGAGATGAACCAAAGAAACCCCCTACTCCCTCCATCACTCGCACAAAATATGCAAATGGCAGGAAAAAATCTTAAGCAGGCCGAGTCTCGACTTCGTGGCAATCAAGTACAAAGGAGTATTGAATCTGAAAATAAGGCCATGAAAGCCATTCAAGAAACGCAAAAGATGTTGAAGCAAATGCAAAGCTCTGGCTCTCGAATGTCGAGACAGGGCAAACAAAAAAACCAGCTTCAACTGGGAACAGGTAGCCGAAGAGATTCACGACGCGGGGGAGCTGTTAGAATGCAAAAAGAAAAAGTTCTTTTACCCTCCGAAGATCAATACAAAGTACCTAGTGAGTTCCGCGAAGAAATTCTGGATGCGATGAAAAAACATACACCTAAAAATTACGAACAACTCGTAAACGAATACTATCGAGATCTGGTGCAATGAAGAAAGAAATCAAAACCCTGTTATTTATACTTTGGGGATCATTGCTCCTTTATTTTCCGGGGACGTCATTTTCTGAGCCTTCCCTCACCCAAAAAGTATTCACGGGTTATGAACTAGCTCAAGACTGGGATATTGTTGCGGCCGAAGAAGTTGCAAACGCTCTCCTAGAAAAATATCCTGAATCGGGTGACGCTCATTTTCTCAGCGCGCGGATTGAATTTTTAAAAGGAAACTATGATCGCGCCTGGGAAATTCTTAAAAGGGTGGGGGACAATTTCAAAGAAGTGGCCGACTTCAAAAAACGCGTCAATGCCACACGCAAAGCCTCCAAGAATTTTATCACCCGGGAAACCGAGCATTTTCTTCTGCGTTATGAGGAAGGCCCCGATGAAATTCTTCTGCATTACGCAGAAGAGGCACTGGAAAAATCCTATCAAGTACTGGGAAAAATTCTCGGGCATTTCCCCGAAGAAAAAGTTCTCATCGAGATTTATCCCGACCGAGAGCCCTTTTCTAAAATTTCTCCCCTGACGTTACAAGACATTCTTACCTCGGGAACGGTCGCGCTTTGCAAATACAATCGCATAATGATGATATCGCCAGGGTCGTTGGTTCGAGGGTACAACTGGATGGATACCCTAAGCCACGAATATGTTCATTACCTTCTCACCAAGAAGAGTCGCAACAGACTTCCTCTTTGGATGCACGAAGGAATAGCAAAACTTCTGGAAACAAAATGGCGCGATGAACCCAATTATATGTCCCCTATTATGGAGACCATTCTTTCCGGGGCTCTAAAAAACGACTATCGAGTTCCATTAGAAGATATGATGCCTTCACTGGCAAAGCTGAAAACGGCAAAAGATGTCCAACTGGCATATGCAGAAGTTTCCACGATGATGGAGTATCTTGTAGAATCGAAGGGTATAGAGATTTTCCCTCTACTCCTGGAAGACTTGGCTCAGGGAAAAGTTTTTGAAGAAAGCTTTGAAGTAAGGAGTGGATCTGACATTTCTGCTTTCCAAAGCAATTGGGAAATATGGGCCAAAAATAAAGATCTTAAGTTTATTCCGGGCATCGTCCCTTTGACTAAAGAATTCAAAAGTAAAAACCCTCTGGAACCCGAAAAAGATTTTAAGGGAATGGGTACTCGGCGGGCACAGGATTTAACCTTTCTAGGTGATATTTTAAAATCCCGCGATCATTACGCTGCGGCAATCCTTGAATATCGAAAAGCAAAAGAAGAGTCTCCCACGCATTCACCCATATTATTCAATAAACTTGCAAACACCTATATTCAAACGCGGAAATACGATGAAGCAGAATCGCTTCTAAAAGAAAGCCTGGAGTATTATTCGAATTTCCATACCACCCTTGCCAATTTGGGTGAACTTTATTTTGTAAGTGAGAGATATGATGGTGCCCGAAATTATTTTGAAAAGGCAGCAAAAATTAACCCCTTCAATCCCTTCATACATGTAAGGTTGATAGAGTTGTATGACCGCATGAAAATGCCTAAAGAAAAGAAATTACAAACCCAGCTGTTCAGCTTAATAGATTGAGGTTTTTTGAATGGAAGATTTAGAACTTGCGCAAGAGTTGTTAAAAGCGAAAAAAAATGTAGTCAATGAAATACAAAAAGTAATTGTAGGACAAGATGAAGTCATCGAAGATCTGCTGGTCGCCCTTTTTTCAAAGGGTCATTGTCTTTTTGTAGGAGTTCCGGGACTAGCTAAAACACTATTGGTCAGCACACTTGCGCAAGTGTTAAACCTTGGGTTCAGCCGTATTCAATTCACACCCGACCTAATGCCCTCAGATATTACAGGAACAGACATCCTTCACGAAGATTCTGCTTCC
>JABJCF010000293.1 GCA_018665625.1 Nitrospina sp.
AGGCGACGAAACCCTCAAAGGAACTAAATACGAATGGCTGCGGACAAGCGCCCATATTGATAATCGCAGCCGGAGGAACTTCATGGAGATAGCAAACATTGCATTAAAGACCTCGAGGGCATGGGCTTTGAAAGAGATAGCTCATGGCTTATGGAACTACGTTTACATCGGGGTGGCGGAAAAAGAATGGAATATCCTACTGTCACGGATGTCTAGAAGCAGGTTGGAGCCTATGAAGAAGCTGGCAAAAAGCCTGAGAGAACACCTCTGGATGATCATCAATGCAATAAAACTTCAAGCAAACAACGGAAATGCGGAGAGCAACAACTCAAGAATTCAGAAAGTCAAAAAGATGGCATGCGGCTTTAGGAACACTGACAATTTCAAGATGGCAGTCTATTTTCATCTTGGCGGTCTAGACATGAAACCTGGTATGGCAGCCACTCAATAACCGGAAGCCCCGATAAATTAGTAGAAGTCGAATTCGTGATTTTAAACTCACCGCGTAAGGTTGTTTTGGTCAAGCGTAAAAAGGACTTTTCAAATTTCATTTAAGCTACAGTTTTTCCACCTCCTTCCTGTTTTCGAGCAGCAACTTAGAGCCTAGCTCATCTCCAGTCGAGGTGAGGTTTCCTATGGTGATGACATCATCGACCAAGGAAGCCACCCTAGATTTTATCATTTCTGAGGTGGCTCCACTCGGTGATGATTTTTCATCCCGTGGTTCTACTTCCGATTCGTATCCAAATTGCTGCTCACGAATCGCTCTGCGACGCCGCTTGCGGTCTTCACGAGCTTTTTCAAGCCTTTCGTCGCGGAGTCTGAAGACTTCGTCCTCCTCACCAAGAAACTTCGTTCGTGGCGTAACATAGCCGATGCCGCTATGAAGCCTCTCGTTATTATAGTGCTCGACAAATGCCTCCACGAGTTTGTTGGCCTCCTCAAAGCTTCTGGGGGCCTTGGGCCTAATGCACTCGTTCTTTAGGGTTTTGTGCATGGCTTCAATTTTACCGTTTGACTGCGGATAAAACGGCGAAGTGCGCACATGGGTCATGCCGCTGATCCTTACAAAGTCCTTGAAGTCTTTCGCGACAAACTGAGGGCCATTGTCAGAAATAATCCGAGGTTTAACTCCCGGATATTTTTCCTTGGCTCGTTCAATCAGTATCTCAATATCGGACTCATGCATCTTCTCATCTATAACCCAGTCAACAATCATTCGGCTGTAACCGTCAAGGATGCTTGCCATGTAAAAAAATGTTCCAGAAATATTGATGTAGGTTACGTCGATATGCCAGTGCTTGTGAATCCCGCTAGGCTGATGAAACCCACTTCCTTTGCGCGAAGCTTTGAAGCGTTTACGGTCCAGCAAGCCTGCGGCTTTCAATACATTACGAACAGTTGATGGAGACACAGCAACAATGTCAGCATCGTTCATCATGTAACAAAGCCTGCGGTACCCACAAAGTGGGTATTCGACATGATATGCGATGATTTTGTCTTTTTCTGACTGCTCAAGCCAGTGATCGCGAGGAATTAGTGCATTGTGTTCATTGGCCATTCCGTAACGATCTTTCCAGTCGTAGTAGCGCTGCGGTGGTACAGAAACCCATGACAAAATACGTTTTAGAGCGATGCCCGATGAAGTTTGCCAGTGCTTCACAAAGTCTACAACCTCGTCTCGCACTTGTTGGTCAACCCACTGTTTTTTCATAGGACCCCAAGACTTTTTTTTAACTCGCAATGATCTTGCAACAGCTCAGCAATCACGCTATCCCGCTTGGCAAGGCGCCCCTCAAGATCCGCTATCTTCTCTAAAGATCGATCTACAGGTTTGCGACCACGAGAATTGTCGAATAGTTCATGAGCACGTGAAAAAAGCTGATCCTGCCATTTGTAGACAGCGCTCGGCTGAACCCCGTATTCTTCGCATATGCCAGACATCTTCGCGTCCGCTCGACTTAACTTTCTCAAAATCTCAACTTTTTTTTGGTTAGAAATGTATTTTCGTTTTTCTGAACTCATTTTAGACTCCCTAAGGTTTTCTACTATTCTACCTCTGAAAAGTCCTTTTTCGTTTAGCGCAACACACTGATTATTATAGTAATTTTTATAGAGAGTATTTAATTCAGCACAATGGTGCACGTCACGGATCGGAATTCGGCGCAGTACTTCATCTTTTTCGGTTTTCTGGATTCTTTCCGTACGGCCATTTTGCCATGGACAGTGATGATCTATTAATATCGGTTAACACCGAAACGAATCTTGGCTTATGAATTTAGTCTCAGCTGAGGGGAATTTTTTGAGAAAGGCCTCTAATCCTCTTGGGTTTTTCTTTCGGCCTGATTTTACTTCTACAGCGAAAATCGTCCCCTGTTCTTTATAAACAAAATCAACCTCATAGTTGCCGTCCCTCCAATAATAGACTTGATTGTGTTTTTTTATTAAATCAGCCCCGACAATCGATTCGAAAACCCAGGAAAGTTTTTCGTCACTATCTTCTGCGATATTGTAGAAGCATGGGGCGAGAGGGATGACCTTTGGCGATGATGTTTTTACTTTATGGGCCTGATTGGAAAATTTTGGAATTCCTTTAAAAAGGAACGCTCCTTCGTAAAGCGAAATATAGTATTTGATAACCTCAGTATTCCCCTTGTCCTGCATCTGTCCCAATAATTTTCTGTAGCTGATCTCTTGTGACGGGTAGGAGGACAGTATATTAAATAGCTGCCTGAATAATGCAGGCTTTTTTACGACAGCATTCGACAAAATATCTTTATTGATAACCGAATCAATTATTGAGTTGATTAGGTAGTTGCGCCAACGAGGTTGATCCTCGATAAATTTGTAGCTACCGGGATATCCACCATATCTAAGATACTCATTCAAAGTCATTTTCTTTATTTTATTGGACTCTTCAAATGACCAATGTCCAACGGATAAAAGTTCAAACCTTCCTGCTAAGCTTTCGGTCAATCCAGATTGGATTTTCAAAGAACTAGACCCAAGGAGCACAACCTTGATCTTATCCCGTCCTTGTTGTTGGTCCCACAGTGCCTTAACTGTTTCAGCCCAGTTTTCAATTTTCTGTATTTCATCGAGGACCAGTAAGCAGTCATCCGCTTTTTGTGCCGCTTCCTGCCACTTTTCTCGTATCCACCAACCGCCGTCTCCAAGGACGTCATCTGCGCTTGCGTACAAAGAGGGCTCGTTCCTTGATTCAATGAGCTGCAATACACCAGTTGTTTTTCCAACCTGACGAGGACCCAAGACAGTTTGGATCAGTAAATCAGGAGATCCAAGACGCTCTTTCAAGACGGAAACAAAATTTCGTTCGTAGATAGGCATATTGCTACTTTAACCTACCAATACCGCTAGGTCAACCTATCATTATTTATTATGCAGTAAATTCAAGCTAATAGAGTGATATTTGCCTCTGACTCAGAGGCAAGCCTCCATAAATACTTAGTAACTTAGATATGTGTACAGCGAGGGTGTTCAGGGAGTACCGGTCGTTATTTCGGGAAGTGTTGCAACCTCCTCCAT
>JABJCF010000294.1 GCA_018665625.1 Nitrospina sp.
AAAGGGTTAGCTAAAAAATACGACTCCGTTTTAGCAGTGGATGGATTGGATCTTGAAATTCCCGAGGGAGAGTTGTTTGGGTTTTTGGGGCCCAATGGCGCGGGAAAAACCACCACGATAAAAATATTAGTCGGACTTCTAAAACCGACCTCAGGTGCTATTTCTATAGATGGTATTGACCTGTATCAGGAACCCCTCGAAGTAAAAAAAATTATTGGCTACATCCCAGACCGACCCTTCCTATACGACAAGTTGACAGGTTGGGAATATCTGGATTTGGTTGCAGGGCTTTACTCCATGGATATGGATGTAGCTCATGATCGCGCCGAAAAGTTTCTGGCGTTTTTTGATCTGGAAACTTTTGCGGATGAGTTGATCGAGGGTTACTCACATGGAATGAAACAGAAGCTGATAATTTCGGGGGCTTTGATTCATAATCCGAAAGTTTTGATTGTGGATGAACCTTTGGTGGGGTTAGACCCGAAAGGGGCAAGGCAGGTGAAACAATTATTTCAGGATTTATGCGCCGAAGGCATCACCATTTTTATGTCGACGCATTCTTTGGGTGTGGCCGAGGCCATGTGCCATAGAGTGGGCATCATTCAAAAAGGAAAGATAGTCGCGATGGGCACGGTAGACCAGTTGCGCTCTCAGGCCAAACACGAACATGGGGATTTGGAAGATGTGTTTCTAAAACTCACTGGCGATTCCGATTTCGCCCCTCTCCTTGACTCGTTGCGGGGCAGTCAAAGGAAATAAAATATCCCTTGAGGGGAGAGGGTTGGGGTGAGGGTGTTTCAAAACACCTTCCAAACTATCCGTGTTTATCGGTGGTTAATAATTCTCAAGAGTTATTTTCTTTAAACACCACTTCAAGATTTAACTCTTTATCACCACGGCGGATGTTGAGGATAGAGCGGTCATCAAAATTTTTGTTTTGTAGTTGTTCCAAAACCTCTTCTACGCGGGAAAGATTTTTCCCATCTATGCGGAGTAATAAATCGCCTTTCACTATTCCTGCTCTTTCGGCGTTGGTGTTTTCCATCACTTCCATTATTGCCACGCCTTCTTTTTTCTGAGCCAACCTCACTCCTAAACGTACATTTTCGGGGACTTTGTACTCCACCTTCCAAGCGTAGTCGGCGGCGTAAAGTGGAATCGATACTTTCTCCACTTCCATTTCCCGGTCTTTCAACTTTTCTGGAATATGTGTCACGGTGGGTTGGATGATGGAATAGGCGTGCGGCACTCTACGGTAGGCGCGTTTTGGGATGCCGAATCCATATTGGACATGGAACCCACCGGCTAGAACCACAAGTTTAGAATCTTTATATTTTGGGTTCATTAAAAAATGAGAAACCGTTTGGGCCATGGTTTCTTCCCAGAGAAGCAACATGCGGTAAGGTTTTTCCAAAGCTTTTTCTGTTCCGCGGTGACCTCCGAATGCGGCCATGGAAAAAGCTCGGTGGTATGGGTCCTGATCATCCAGTTCTGGATAAAAGGTTTCTTTGGGAGCAGGATCGCCAGACCGGAAACTATTTTCAACATTGCGTGATGATTTTAATCCGATCAAAGGCAGTTTATTCGTGTGGGCGAAATCAAAAATAGGTTGATACAGTTTGAATCCCGTTCCCCAATTTGTGTGAAACAGGTTTTTAAATTTTTTTAGCGAAAGCGCACCTGCATTCCACTGATCCAGTTTTTCCTGAGCGGAGCGGCGAAACATTTCTAATCCGATCGCCACTGGAAATTTCTCAGACAGCTTTTTTATAATTTGCAGTTGCACTTTATGGGCCTCGATATTGTCGTGGGTTTCACCGATATAAATCACCCTTGAGGCGGATATGGAATTCATCATTTGTTCGAAGTTGACGGTCAAACCGGTTGGCAGATGCAAAATTTGCCCGGTTTCCATTGCACCTAAATTACGGTAGGGAGAACCGGAGTTTGGGACTGCGAATTCTTCCGTTTCGCCTTCCCGGGCAAAAATCAGTAACGAGAATAAAAACAGTGTTATAAGGACTATTCGCAGGGTTTGGGTGATAGAGTTTTGGGTCATCATTTTCAGCTATTGACTTTATGGGTATTTTTGTTGATAATTCCTAGCTTCATGCCAAGACGGGATGCAGACAGATGTCTGTTTTTTGTGGGGAAGCGTTAGTTGTTCAAAATTTCCCTCATAACGGAATTTGCTCCATTCCTTTAACTAGGAGGTAAAAGTTTTTGGAAGTAACAGTTTACCAAAATCAGGTTGAAAAAGCGTTAAAAGTCCTTAAGAGACAAATGACCAAAGAAGGGTTGCTAAAAGAGTTGAAACGCCGTCGTTTTTACGAAAAGCCCTCCGTTAAGAAGAAGCGCAAGCAGAAGGAAGCTAAGAAGAAAAGAAAAGCCGCTATGCGTCGAATGCGATCCTATAATCGAATCTAAGGATTCGATAGTTCCCAATTAGGATCCAAGGCGCGCTCTAATCTTTTGAATTTTTTTGTCGCAATGTCTCGTAAAACAGCACTGCGGCTGCCGCTGATGCATTGAGAGAACCCAGAGCACCTTCCATGGGTATTTTCAGGGTAACGTCGCAGGACTTTTTCAATAAGGGCCGAATGCCTTTTTCTTCTCCTCCTATTACCAAAACCATTGGTGTATCAAATTTGAATTGATGGCATTGAGTATCGCCATCTGGAAGCACTCCGGCAATCCAAAACCCGGCTTCTTTGAGTTCCTCTATCCCGCGAGTCAAGTTTGTGACCCAGGAAATTGGAAGATGTTCGATCGCACCCGAAGAACATTTTGCTACCGTTTCGTTCAGAGGCGAACTACGATTTTTAGGAAGGACCATTCCTTGAATCCCCAATGTTTCTGCTGAGCGAATAATGGCTCCCAGGTTTTGCGGATCTTGAACACTGTCTAGCGCCACCAGAATTGGCAAACGAGTTTTTTGGAAAGCTTGTTCGATTAATTCTTTAAGCTCAAGAGTTGGGATGACTGCAAAAACCCCTACCACTCCCTGATGATTGTGGGCGCGGTATTTTTTTTGAAAAGCAGTTTTATGAATTGTTTCAATAGGCACTTTGCTTTCACGAGCCAATTCAATCAAAAGGTTCAGTCGCGGTTGGGATTTCCCCTGTTCAATAATGAGCTTATAGCAACGACGCTTTCGAGCTTTAAGAGCTTCGAAAACAGGGTTGAGTCCAAAAATGGTAGAGCTGTCGAAAGAATTCATATGCGTGTGAAATGTATCGCCTATTTTAGAAGATCGTTAGAGAGTTGGAATTTTCTGGACGCAGGACTCTAAATGATCTATAACTTTATGAAAACAATGGGTTTATGTGGCCAAAACAAGGCGACGACCCCATTGTGATTTTTAACTTTTGACCTTGTTCCTCCTCTACAGAACAAAGTCAGGTTATTGTAACCTTTTTCATCCATCCTCTATATGCCGATTTCAAAAAAAAGGGTAATTTTTTATTCCTTCTTTGTTTTGTTCATCGGTGTTTTTTCCATTTTTTCCCTGGCTTATTATCAGCTTCGAAATCTGGGCGAAGTCAAAAACCTTGCAATAGAAAAAATGCAGGAATTGACAGGTCGCGAAGTTTCCATTGGCAATGCTGAGATGGATATTGTTCGCGGTCTGAGCATTCTCCTGAAAGACGTTTCTGTCAAATCACGTTGGGATTCAGAACCGGAACTAACAGCGCGTAGTGTATGGGTCGTTGTAAAACTTCTTCCGCTCTTAGAGAAAAGGGTTGAAGTTAAACAAATCATAGTTCAGGGATCATCACTCAGGGTTGTTCGAAATGCTTCGGGGCAATTTAGTTTAGGCGATATCCAAAAATGGATATCAAAGCCCGCAGACAGTCAATTATTTAAAGTTCTCAAGGTGAGCTTGATGAATCAGGTAATGGTGGAAGATGGTTCCATACATTTTCTTGATTATCTAGATCAACCCAAGGGCAAGCCCCTTCCTTTGGAGATGGATCATATCCATTTTTCCATCAGAAAAAGCCTTTTAAAATCCCCCTTCCAGTTTGCCTTAAAAGGTGAAATACCCAACTCGGGATCGTCGACTTCGTTCCAGGTGTCCGGTGCTTTTGATAATTTCTCTGAAGATAAAGGGTTCACAGGAATTTCAATCGATGGCGATATTCATTTAAACCCATTGAATGTTTCAAAGTTTCAGCCCTATTTAAAAAAGGTTTTAGCTAAAACTCCCAGCGATAGTTGGTTGTCCATTGATTCAAGTTTTTCTGGGAATTTAGGAGGTGCTCTTAAAACTGAAGGGGTTTTGAAATATTCCTCGGATGCCAGGCAGGAGAGGGCGGTGCTAAGGGATGCGAGCGTTCCGCACCGGGGAGGACTTCAATATAAAATTTCAATGGATAAAGATTCAATAAACATTGAAGAACTAAAGACAGAATCCGGGCCTTTTAAATTTAACGCAAGTGGTTCTTTAAAGGAGATATTTTCAAAGGACCCTGTGGTTCAAATAGATATGAAAACGGATGCTTTCCAGATTAACAAAAGCATTGATTACCTTCCTCTGAATATTTTTCCTGAGGATTACCACGCGGTAATTCAGAAAACCTTTAAGAATGGATCAGTAAAATTAAATTCGTTTAAATTTAATGGAACAGTCAAACAACTGCGGGAAATATCTAAACCCGAAAACCGGGCAAAGATTACCGGTGAAGTTGAGATGAGAAAAGTAGACTGGCAAAGTCCACTTCCTCCGCTTCAAAAAGTAACAGGAACCTTTAAGGTCGATAAAGGTAACAGCAGCTTTCATATCCAAAAGGCTCGCTACGAAAAACAGCCATTAACTAACTTGCAGGGCTCTATAGAAAATTTTATGACCCGACCTGTTGCAGACCTGTCCCTGGAAAATACAGTAGAAATAGCACAGTTCCACCGCACCCTTAAATCGGCATTTAAAGGACACCCTATTCATGATGCTTTATCTGTTTACTCCGACTTTAAAGGCTCGGCAAATGTCAGACTGAATGTGAAAGGGCCACTCGAAGATTTTGACAAGCTGGCGATAGCAGGGGAAATCGATTTTCAGTCTGTATCGTTGGATGAAAAAGATTTTGAGCCTAGAATTGAAAACCTGAATGGGAAAATAATTTATACCCACACCCCAGAGGTGGCTCAAAGAAAGAGTGAGCCGTGGATAAGAATTCTGCAATATAAAAATCTTTCAGGAAACTTTTCAAACAGTAAGTTTACCGACTTGAACGGGGAATTGGGTTTGAGCAATGGGGAACCAATGGAAAGGGCAACAGCCCTATATCATTTGGATGCCAGCGATTTGCATTGGATGATAGAAGAAGATTCCAAAGATGCGCTATTGGTATTGCAGGAGGGGCTCGACTTTACCTCTGGAAGCGTGCTTATTAACTATCGTTTTGAGGAAAACCCCGAAAAACCAGAGACGGAAAAAGAGTGGGGAAAAATTGAGTTAAAAAATCTTGCGATGAAGTACCACGATAGATTGCAGGCCATGACCAGGTTGAATGGAAATATTTCTTATGATGATGAAAAAATTCGGCTGGAAAATGTTATGGGTCGTTACGGCGACTCCTCTTTACATCTGGAGGGCGAAATTGATCGCAGAGATGTTTCCAATCCTGATTTTTCTTTGCGTTTGAATCTTCCTGAATTTCTGAATGAAGACATGAAAGATATTCCAGTTTTCAGTGATTTTAAATTTTCTGGTCCGGCACATATTTCCATGAGCATAAATGGCACTCCTGAAAATTTCAAATTTGAGCAGCAGGCAGATTTGACAAGAGCCGGATACAAAATTTCTGGCTTGGTCGAGAAAAAAGAAAACGCTCTAAACCGATTTAAAGCGGAAGGCTCGCTCACTGAAAAAGAGGGGCTGAATATAAAAAACTGGGTCTATGAATTAGGAGGGAATAAAGTTTCAGGATCAATGCTTATTCCAGATTTAGATAACCCGAACTATTCAGTCCAGTTGGTGTCGGAAGAATTTAAAGCTTATTCCTCACAAAATTTTTCTGAATCATGGACTGCTGAAGGATCGTTGAATTTTAATATTGCTGGAAATGGAAATCTGAACCAAATAGAAGATTCCCGTTTTGAAGGTAAAATGGATTTAATAAATATGAGAATCAGGCCTGAAAAATTATCATCAGACCTGCTTCTCAATGCCAAGCTGGGATTCAAAAATAACAGGTTTGATATTCGTTCTGCCAGTGTTGCTTCCGAACACAGCAAGGTGGATTTCAATGGAGTATATCAGCGAGGGGATGCTCCAAATCTTGAGTTGATGATTTCGGGTGAAAAAATCGACATCAATGAATTATTGTCGAACTCTCAGGATAAAGACACCAAGATGGTAGATTTGATTACCCAAGCAGACTTTTTTAAGAATGGCAAAGGAGAAATTCATTTTGAGGTTGAGCAATTTAATATCAAATTGATGCGTTTAAATAATGTTACTGGGAAAATTTCGTTAAAAGATAGAGAACTGAAATTCTCAGACTGGAATGTGGGTGCCAATCCATTGGTTGAGAATTCCGGAAAATTAACCATTGATGAAAAAGGAATTAGTACCTTTGAGGGCAGAGTAAAAGCAAAAAACATAAAAACAGAAAATGTTTTCAGCCTTTTTGGTGATGTGTTTAAAGATGGCTTGAGCGGAGACGTGAAACAAATTGAGGCCAATCTTAAAGGAACAGGTAAAGATTGGTCAGAAATTTCCAAATCCATGTCAGGAAAAATTTCTCTGGATATTCAGTCTGGCATGATGGATCAGGAAAA
>JABJCF010000295.1 GCA_018665625.1 Nitrospina sp.
CTAGTTGGTTTGACTCTTTGTCGAAATTAATGTTGTGCTTGGTTTAAAGTTTTCTCTAACAACAACTTGATTTTTAAATGATAGGTCTATCATTTGAAATTTTAGATTTTCTTCTTCAAGTGAATCGAGGATTATCATAAAGTTTTTATGCCCCTCTTTTAGTGCGTCCATAGACATTTGAATTTGAAGATCTCGGTTTTTGGTTATGAAAAGAACTCTGGAGTGACCTACTAGCTCTGCAGCATCCAGTGGGTTGTTTTTAAAGAATGGAAGTTTGTTAAAATAGTGCATTGTTTTAAGGCTGTGTAATACTTTCCCATTTAATAAATCTTTTTCCTTTGTCTCCTGTAGGACGATAAGAGGCAGATGTCTATATTCAGGTCTTTCAGGAGACAGGATGACACCAAAATTATCCATTAAATAAATCTTGTCTTTTTTGATTCTTGCATAAGGAACTCTTTCAGTAAGTTCAAACTCCAACCCTTGTGGAAATTTTCTTTGGATGGATGCTGATTGTACCCATGGATGCTCTGAGAGCTGTTGGCTCAAACCCACCAAATCAATTGCGATCAGGTTTTCACCCTTTATAGGTCCCAGCCAATCAAAAATTTCTGAATCGCTCAATACCTGATTTCCTCGGAAAGAAACTTCCTGAATTTGAAACCTGGGTGTTGTAATTAAAAAGTTGTATCCCGCAAAAACCAGATACCCTACGACTCCTGCTAGAAAAAGCTTCGATGCGAGTTCAGCCAAAGCCCGTCCCCAACTACCAATTTTGGGCTTGCTAGGGTTTTTTGAGTTTAAAGCACTGCCGCGCTTGCGTTTTTTATTTCTTTCAGAACGAAGATCGTCCCATGCGGCGGCAGGTCCTTTTTGCCTGGCTACAGCAAAGCTCATACTTGATCTCCATAATCTAATTGCGCTGAGTTTAAAATTTCCATTACAAGGTCATCGAAATCCATTCCCATTTTTAAAGCGGCCATTGGTAAGAGACTGGTGGGTGTCATTCCTGGGATGGTATTCATCTCCAGAACATACGGTGTTCCTTTGGCATCCAAAATGATATCGACTCGGGGTAATCCTCGTCCTCGCAGTGCTCTAAAAACATTTTTGGCCACATCATTACAATTTTTAATCTCAACCTCGGTCAAATCAGCAGGACATTGATATTCAGTTTTTCCTGAAGTGTACTTGGCTTCATAATCATAAAATCCAGATTTAGGAACGATTTGGACGATAGGCATAGGTTCTTCACTCTTCATTCCAATCGCAAGAAGTTTTCCATCGATAAAGTTTTCCACAATTATCTCTTCAGAATATTTAAATGCACTTTCCAATGCAGGTTCCCATTGGTCTTCTTTCTCAACAATGCTTACACCAAAGCTGGAACCCTGATTAGTGGGTTTAACCACAACAGGTAAATCCAGAGTTCGCTTGATAGGTTGATCTTGGTTTCTATAGAACACTTCATAATTAGCTGTGGGTATTCCATGAAATTTGAAAATTTCCTTTGATTTTAATTTGTCATAAGCCAATGCACTGCCTGTAACTCCTGGTCCTGTGTAGGGTATTTGAAAATATTCCAGCAATCCTTGAATACAACCGTCTTCTCCATAAGTGCCATGCAACGCTATGAAAGCCAGGTCAATATTTTGAAGGTTGCTTGCTATATTTTTATCTACATCAATAGGGAAAACTTTCAGACCTTTTCTGTTCATTGCTTCCAAAACAGAGTTTCCGGTTAAAAATGAAATTTCCCGTTCTGATGACAAGCCTCCCATTAGGACACCTATTCTTTTGTCTTCAATATTTTTCAAAAACTTTTCCAACTTTAAAATGATAGATCCGCCCCGGCCCTTGGCCAAAAGGGCCGGGAGCAAAGGAAGGAGGGGGTACCTTTGCGCGGACCTTACAATAAAAAATCCTCCGAATTTAATCTCCCAAAATCACAATCTCAGTTTGCAGGTCAATATTGGTTTTTTCTTTCACCTCTTTCTGGATGTGCTTGATCAACTGGGTGACATCTTTTGCTGAAGCACCACCTTTGTTCACTATAAAATTTGCATGTCGAATGGATACGCCAGCCTTTCCAATGGAATAACCTTTGAGCCCAATAGATTCAATTATTCGCCCGGCAGCATCTCCTTCGGGATTTTTAAAAATAGAACCTGAATTTGGAATGGTTAACGGTTGAGTTTGCGACCTTCTGGAAAGGTGGCGATCCATAGTCGCCATAATTTCTGAGCGGTCACCTTCTTCCAGTTCAATTTCTGCCTCGATAATTATTCCTGCTTCATCAGGGAAGATAGTTTTTCTATACTCGAAGGTTAGATCTTCGCGTTTTAACGTTTCAATATCACCGTTTCGGGTAATTCGAGTTACGCTGCGCAGAACCGAGCCTATTTCTACTCCCTCCGCTCCTGCATTCATAACTACCGAGCCTCCCAAGGAACCAGGTATGCCTACGAGTTGCTCAATACCCGTTAATGAAAAGCGGGCGGCATGTTTTGCCAGATAGGACATTTCTGCACCGGCTCCAACTTTTATTACGGCTCGTCTTTGCCCTTCTTCTTTTTTGAAGAAAAGAGGACGCTTGATTTCTTTAAAGCACTCTTTTAAGGAAATAACTATCCCCCTTATCCCACGGTCGCTTGCTAATAAATTGCTTCCTTCCCCCAAAATGTATATGGGAGTTTTTCCTCTATTTTTTAGAATAGTTTGTATATCCCGCGTGTCTTCGGGGTATATCAAAACATCTGCAGGACCTCCAATTTGAATGGAAGTATGGCTAGCAAGTAACTCGTCTTGAAGGACTTTGCCTTTTATTTTGTGTAACCAGGGGAATGTTTGGGTCATAGTTTTACTCTGATTAATTTTTTGTCCCAGAACGGTTTTCGGAAACTCCATTCTGGTTTTGAGATTAAATTCTTTCCCAGATCCAGAATGCGCGATATGAATCAATCTTCGTTTCCATGCTTCGTTCAACATAAATGAAAGTCCTCTCTGTTTTGGGGCTGTCAATCATGGAATTGAGCGGTAAGCTTGTGCGCCAATTCCCCGATATTTCCTGCTCCCAGAGTTAAAATTACATCACCGGGTTGCAGAGAATTTTTTAAATGTGGAACCACAGAATCCAAATTTTCTATATGGTCCACGTGTTTATGTCCAAACTCTCGAACTCCTTGTGCCATTTTTCGAGAGTTAATTCCGTCTATAGGTTTTTCGCCGGCTCCATAGATGTCTAAAAGAATCAATTGGTCTGCATCATTAAATGATGAGTAAAAACTTTCCAAAAGATGCTGGGTTCTAGAAAAACGATGCGGTTGAAAAATTACTACTAATCTTCGATCCGGCCAGACATTCTTTGCGGTTGCCAGGGTGGCCTGAATTTCTGCGGGATGGTGACCATAATCATCCACGATAATTACTGACTCTGATTGCTTTAGAATTTCGAATCGACGCTGGACGCCCGTGAAATTTTTCAAGGCATCTGCGATTGCAGGAAATTCCATATTCAACTCCATTCCCACAGCGACCGCTGCCAATGTGTTGCAGACATTGTGGTTTCCTAAACAACTGGATGAAATGTTTCCAAGTTTCTTGCCTTGATGGAAAACGGTAAAATTTGTTTTCAGTCCACTAAAGGATATTTCCCGCGCTGTATAATCTGCTTGAGTCTTAAGACCGTACGTAATCGTTCTTTTCTCAATTTTTGGTAGAAGTGATTGCAGGTTTGGATCATCTAGGCATAAAATAGCTGTTCCATAAAAAGGAACACTGTTCAAAAATTCCAGAAAAGCTGATTTCATATTCTGCATATTGTGATAAAAATCCATATGCTCTTCATCCAACGTAGTCACTACTGCAAGGGTGGGAGAGAGCTTTAAAAAAGATCCATCGCTTTCATCTGCTTCAGCAACCAGGAATTTGCTTTGTCCTAATTTTGCATGCCCGCTCATGTTTTTGAGTCTCCCCCCAACTATTACTGTTGGGTCCAGATTTCCTCCTGCCAATACGGTTGCCACCAGAGAAGTAGTTGTTGTTTTTCCGTGAGTCCCAGCAATTGCGATTCCATGTTTCATTCGCATAAGCTCGGCCAACATTTCTGCTCTGGGTATTACCGGAATCATTTGTTCTCTGGCTGCCTTAACTTCAGGATTGTCATTTCGGATAGCACTGGAAACCACCACCACATGTTTGTCGCGTACGTTTTCTGGTTTATGCTGAAAGCTAATATCAGCGCCCAAAGATTCCAGGTGATCGGTCACAGAAGATTTCGATTGATCCGAACCACTTACTTCGTAGTCTTGATTAATTAATACTTCAGCGATTCCACTCATTCCCGAACCTCCGATTCCTATAAAATGAATCCGTTGTGTTTTTCCTAAAAACATGACAAAACATAATTCCCTTGCATTTTTTTTGTTCTTCCCGATTTTCTGTAAGTTTCTTCCAGCAACTCCATGCAAAGGAGCCTTACTTTTTCGGTCGCGTCTCGATTCCCAAGTTTGTAACTATTTTCCTCCATGGTTTCTAAACGCTCGGGGTCTTCCATGGCCTGAATAATTGATTCAGCAATACGAGGCCCTGAAAGTTCCTCATCTAAAACCAGTTCTCCGGCATTAGCAGCTTCAAGCACACGCGCATTTTTTTCTTGATGATTGTGCGCGGCATGTGGAAAGGGAACTAGAATTGACATCTTCCCGCATGCAGTAACTTCAGCCAGGGTTGTTGCGCCTGCCCGGCAAATAACCAAAGACGCTTGTCTATATTGACTGGCCATGTCATCAATGAAAGGGCGGATATCTGATGAGAATCCGCTTTCCTTATATTGCTTGCTCACCAATTCATAATCTGCTTCTCCAGTTTGATGAGTAATATGAAGATCTCCTTTTTTCTCTGAGATAGATTGCAATGCTTCCAGCATGGCCATATTTATGGAATGAGCACCTTGACTACCTCCAAGAACCAAAATTCGGAATGGGACATCAGGTTTTGATGAGGCTTCTTTTGGTTGGCAAAACTCTTCACGAATCATGTTTCCTGTGACTTCCACTTTTTCTTTGGGAAATGATGCTGACGATTCTTTAAATGAGACAGCGATTTTATCGGCGATTTTTCCCAACCATTTATTTGTCATTCCGGGAATGGAGTTCTGCTCGTGTATTAATATGGGGATTCGAAGAATCCACGCAGAGAGGACCAACGGGCCAGATACATATCCTCCTACGCCGACAACAAGACCGGGGCGTTTTCTTATTAAAAAACACATAGACTGAGCAGTTCCAATTGGAAGCTTAAACCACGACACCCATCGGGAAATTTTCTTTTTGCCAATCAATCCCGCCGAAAGAATAGTTTTTAAATTAAAACCCTCGCGGGGCAAAACTTTTGCTTCGATACCTTTTTGGGTTCCAACAAAAGAAATTTCAATATCCATATCGTGCCTCATAAGTGCCCTGGCTAGAGCAATTCCTGGATAAAGGTGGCCGCCTGTTCCGCCACCAGCTATGACAACTCGTTTCCTCATTAGTTCATCAATGTCTTGCAGCTTGCTCTGAAATATTTAGTATTACTCCCACAGAAAGCATCGTTACCAGCATTGAAGACCCTCCCATGCTTATAAAAGGTAAGGTCAATCCTTTTGTGGGAAGAAGACCTGAAGCGACTCCCAGGTTTATAAAAGCCTGCAAACCGATTAAAAGAGTCAGCCCTGTTGCTAAATGAGTTCCGAAAGGATCTTTGGCTCTGTAAGCCGTTAGAAATCCTCTCCAGATAAAGATTGAAAACAAGAGAACGATCCCTGTAGTTCCGATAAACCCGAGCTCTTCCCCGATCACTGAAAAAATGAAATCCGTATGCGCTTCTGGAAGACGAAAAAGTTTTTGAGAGCTTTCTCCCAATCCGGTTCCCCAAAAGCCTCCTCGCCCAAAGGCATAGAAGGATTGAATAACCTGAAACCCGATTCCTGATGGGTCTTCCCATGGGTTGAGAAAAGCGATAATTCTCCGAGTTCGATATTCGGCAGTTAGAATTGCTGATGCTATAAATGGAACTATTGCCAGAATAGAAAGGAATAAAAACTTTTTTCTTAGCCCGGCGATAAAAAGCATTGTGAAGGTGACCGCGAAAATAATCATGGCGGTTCCGAAATCGGGTTGGAACAAGATGGGTATAAAAAAGAATCCCAGGACAATCAGATTCGGTAAATAACCGTAGGCAAAATTTCTTAGCTTGTCGGCACGTTTTACCAGCGACTTGGCGATGAATAAGACGAGAGTGAATTTTGCCAATTCTGAGGGTTGGAATGAATATCCCCCTAAGGTCAACCAGCGCCGAGCCCCTCCCACTTTTTTGCTGAATTCGGGGAACATTACTATGATCAATAATAGAAAGGTAATTATCATTATTGGATAGGTGTACTGGTGGAGCTTGTGGTAATCCAAATTTTTCGTGATTAAAAGCAGACCCGCACCAAGCAGACACCATAGAACCTGTCGTTTCAGGAAGTAGTAGGAATCGTTGTGATCTCTTACTGTGTATGCAGCGCTTGAACTGAATACCATCACAATCCCTATTAGAACCAGAATAGCTACGGTGACGCAGAGAATAGAATCGCAACCTGTTTGTCGAGTTTCGTTCAATGCTTAACATTCCTCAAGATTGTTAACTATAGATTTAAACTGATTTCCTCGATCGATATAGTCTTCAAACATGTCAAAACTTGCGCAAGCTGGGGAAAGAAGAACAACATCTCCTTTTTCCGCTTTTCCTTTTGCAAGATGGACAGCTTCCTCTAACGAATCAGATTCTTCATAGCCAAAGGATCCGTTCAAGACACTTCTAAATTTTTGTCGTGTTTCGCCAATTAGAATCAAATGCTTTACTTTTTTCTTCATAATTGTTTTTAAGCCGGAGAAATCCGCATTCTTATCCTTACCTCCGGCAATTAGAATGATCGGGCGATCAAAAGTATTTAATGACTTGCAAACAGAACCGACATTAGTTCCCTTTGAATCGTTAATGAAATCCACACCATCCTGATTGCATACCCATTCCAGTCGATGTTCTAGTCCCACAAAGCTTTTCAGAACTTTTTTTATGACCTCTATAGGTATGTTGAGCAACAGGGCGGTTGCCACCGCAGGTAAAACATTTTCTGTTTGCCAGCGCAACCCCCGGGAGAGAGAGTTCAATTCACATATTTCTCCCCGAAAATCATTGATAGAGGCGAAAACTCTTCCATCTTTCAGGTAGGCCCCGTTTTCCAGTTCACCTTCCATGCTGAAGTAGAATTTTTTTGCCGGGCAACTTTCGCCTAGAGGACGAGTTTTGGGATCGTCATAATTTAAAATAAGAAAATCGTTTGCAGTTTGATTCTCATATATTTTTTCTTTCAGACCTGCGTATTGCTCAAAACTTTCGTGTCTGTCCAAATGATCGGGCGTGATATTTAAAACAATGGCGATCTTAGGGTGAAAGCTACGGGTTGTTTCCATTTGGAAACTTGAAATTTCAAGCACACGATAATCTGCTTGCCCTTTGCCTAAAAGTGAAATGAAAGGAGTCCCCAGATTTCCACCTACCTGGGTGTTATTTCCACCTTCTTGAAGAATTTCACCAATCAAGCTAGTGCAAGTAGATTTTCCATTGGTTCCTGTAATACCAATCATCGGAACGTCATTGAATCTGCTGGCAAGTTCAATTTCGCTGATAATTTCAATTCCTTTTTTGCGAGAGCTCTGAAGAAATTCAGACTCAATATCGACGCCTGGACTTATCACTATCAACTCCGAGTTTGGGAGCGGGTCGCTGTTGTTATAAAAAGTCTCTACACCTGGTAAAAGCTGGCCAGACAATTCAAAAAGCTGGTCCTGAGGTTTCCTATCCATAATGGAAACCTTCGCGCCTCGAAGGCTAAGAAAATTAGCTGTCGCGACACCCGTTCTTCCTAAACCAATTACAGAAACGATTTTGTTTTTTAAGTCCATGCTTATCTGAGTTTCAATGTGCTCAAGCTGATCATTGCCAGAATTACGGCGACAATCCAGAATCGAACAATTACTTTTGGTTCTGACCATCCTAATTGTTCAAAGTGATGGTGAAGAGGGGCCATCTTAAAAAAGCGCTTCCCTCCGGTGTACTTGAAATAAGCCACTTGAATGATTACCGACAAGGCTTCGATGACAAAAATACCGCCAATGAGAATTAAAAGTAATTCGTGCTTAACAATCACTGCTATGGTTCCTATCAGGCCTCCCAAAGACAGGGAGCCAACATCCCCCATAAAAATTTGCGCGGGGTAGGAGTTGTACCAAAGAAATCCCAAGCTGGCTCCAAGAACAGCTGAACTGGCAACAGCGATTTCACCAGCATCTTTTATGTATTGAATGCGGAGATATTCAGCAAATTTGACATGGCCGCAGATATAGACGATTCCTGTATAAGTGAGAGTCGCTATTATTATTGGGCCAATCGCAAGACCATCAAGACCATCAGTTAGGTTAACCGCATTGGATGTGCCGACCATTATGAAGACGATAAATAAAAGATATAAAAAACCGAGGTCGGGTTGAAATTCTTTGAAAAACGGTACAGATAAACGCGTGGCATATTCAGAGCGTGCGGGATCGAAATAGAGCAAATATATGCCGACTGCTAAACTAACTAATATCTGTAAAATGAGTTTCTCTTTTGCAGAAATGCCGCCTCCCTTCCTTAATTTTAAAATGTCATCGCGAAATCCAATTGCAGCAAAACCCGTTACCGAAAAAACGATGAGCCAGATATAACGATTTTCGAGATTTGCCCACAATAAAGTGGATCCCAGAAATGTGGTCAGTATCAGAAGTCCACCCATTGTCGGTGTCCCTGATTTTGATGCGTGGTGTTCAGGGCCATCGCTGCGAATCTTTTCTCCAATTTGAAATTTTTGCAGCATTCGAATCATCAGGTTGCCAAGAAGTAAGCTAAGCGCCAGCGCAGTAACGCCAGAATAAGCAGAGCGAAATGTAATGTACTTGAATACATTTAAAAATGAATATTCAGAACTAAGTGGATAAAACAAATGGTAAAACATTTTTTAATTGTTCCGCTTTTTAGGTGTTTAAAAATTCCCGTATAACATTTTCCATCTTCGCCCCTCGAGAGCCTTTGATGAGAAGGCAATCGCCTTTTTCTGCTTTTCCCTGCAAGTAGTCCACTGCCTGGGCGTGTGTGTTAAATTTTTTAATTTGCAATCGTTTCCCCGCATTTGCCTCTGCGCTTTCTGCCGCCAACGCTGCCAGCGGACCAACCGTTACTAGGTTATCTATGTTCGATAGGGCTATTTCCTTGCCCAACTCTTGGTGGGCTGATTTAGATAGAGGCCCAAGCTCCAGCATGTCGCCAATGATCAGGAATCGTTTTCCTTGAGTATTCAGTCCGCTTAAGGTTTTTAAAGCTTCTCTCATTGATTGAGGATTTGCGTTGTACGCATCATTGATGAGAGTCATTCCTTCATAAACTATTTGTTCGTTTCTTTGGGGGATCTGTTGATAAACCTCTAAACCCTTGCTCATTTGTTGTCCAGATATCCCCATGGCATGGCCTGCGGCCAATGCGGCCAGAGCGTTGTAGATATTGCAATAGCCAATTTGCGGGATATTGACAGGGACGCTTTGGTTGAAAATCTTTGCGGTAAAAGTGAACCCAAGGCTACCCTTGTTCTGAATGTCGCTTGCTTGGACATCTGCCGGCTGCTCTATACCAAAGGTAATTTTATTGACGCTTAAAGGCCTTGCCAGCTCAAGAACAAGAGGGTCATCTGCATTTATGACTGCCGTTCCTCCTTCATCGAGGGAATCAAACAATTCTCCTTTCGCAGCCTGAACCTCTTTTACTGTTTTAAGTTGTTCGAGATGTCCTGCGGAAATATTTGTGATCACGCCTATATCAGGCTTGGCTATTTCAGCGAGTCGTTTGATTTCACCGGCAGCACTCATTCCCATTTCAAGAACAGCCACCTCATGCTCCGGCTCTCTTGCCAATAAAGTCAAAGGAAGACCAATATGATTGTTGAGGTTCCCCTCCGTTTTGAGCGTTTTATATTTTGTTTCCATTATCGAGGCGATCATTTCTTTGGTTGTTGATTTGCCATTCGTTCCGGTTATTGCAACAACCTGAAAAGGGAATTGCGATCTTTGATAGCTGGCAAGGTCTTGCAATGCCCGTAAGGTATCTTTTGATTGAATTACAAATGGAGCTTTTTCTTCGCTGATCATTTGCTCTGTAAGACGGGTGCTGTCAGATAAAATAATTCCGGTGGCTCCTTTATTGGTAGCTTCGCCAATAAAATTATGACCATCAAACTTTTCACCTTTAATACACACAAATAATTCTCCGTTTTTAACAGTCCGGGAGTTTATGGATACTCCGCGAAAAACCTTTGTATCGCTACCTTGCAATAGTTTTCCATTCACTATTTTCAGGCAGACTTTTGCTTCGCCAGTTATCAATGATTCTGTTCCCTTAAAAAATCTCTAGCGACCTCCCTGTCATCGAAGCGCTCTTTTTTTTCACCTAAAATCTGATAATTCTCATGCCCTTTGCCTGCAATCAGGATGAGATCATTTTCTTTCGCTTGGTTGATCGCATAACCAATGGCTTCTCGCCGACTGGTGATGGTTGTGTATGAAGCTTTAGCGGGAATGCCTTTGCAGATGTCGGCGATAATTTGATCAGGGTCTTCAGTGCGCGGGTTGTCAGAGGTAATGATTGCCAAGTCTGCTTTTTCTAAAGCTATTCTCCCCATCCCCTCTCTTTTCCCTTTATCTCGATCTCCACCGCAACCGAAAACGACTATTACATTCCCCTTGGTAAAAGTTTTAGCTGCCGCTATCGACTTGGAAAGAGCATCTTCCGTGTGAGCGTAATCGACCAGCACAGAAAAATTTTGACCGCAATTTACAGACTCGAATCTACCTGGAATTGCAGGAATTTCTTGAAAGGTATTTTTAATTGCCTCTAGCGACATGCCTCGAGCTGAGGCCCAGGCAGCCGCAGAAATAAGATTATAAATATTATGCTCGCCGAGGAGATTGGTGCGCACCTCAATAGAACCCTTCGGGGTTTTTAACGTGAAGCGACTTCCCGCTGCCTCAAGAAAAATATTTTCCGCAGAAAAATCGGCAGAACGTTTTATTCCAGTTGAGCAAACGTTGTTCTTTAGCTCTTCGACAAGCTCTCGCCCGGCAGGATCATCAATATTGACGATAGGCGTTCTAACCGTGTTCTCCCGGAATAATCTAGCCTTTGCATTCTTGTATTTTTCCATGCTTCGATGAAAATCCAGATGGTCTCTACTCAGGTTTGTAAAAATACCCGCCTCAAAACTCATATCGTAAACACGTTTTTGAATTAGAGCGTGAGAAGACACCTCCAAAAAGCAATCCGAAATTCCCGCATCTACCATTTGTCTCAGGCGTTGGTTAAGGTCGAGAGATTCAGGCGTTGTCATGGCTGAGGGGATTTTTATTTCCCCGAAATGGCAATCTATGGTTCCTATTACCCCCGCTTGCTTTCCATCGGCCTTAGAAAGAGATTCCAGGATATAAGTTAAGGTGGTTTTTCCGTTGGTTCCGGTTATTCCTGTAAGGCTCAACTCTTTAGAGGGCCGACCAAAATAATTAGCGCTGATTTTCGCCAAAGACTCCCGGGAATTTTTAACACCCAAAACGGTAATATTTTCATGGTCGATTTGAAGTGAAGCCAGAGATGAGGATTTTACGATAACAGCAACCGCACCTTTGCCCAGTGCTTCCCTTATAAATGTTTCGCCATCGTGTTTCTCTCCAGGAATTGCAACGAACAGACCTCCAGGCTTTACTTTTCTGGAGTCAAAAGCGATGTTTTCGATTTGGCGGTTTCGATTTCCGATAGAACTCGTGATTTCAATCCCCGCAATCAATTTCTCTAGATTTTTTTCAGACATATTTTTTCCAATGGAAAAATCACTTTGCGAAAATAAAAAGCATTTTATTGATGCAGTTTGTTTCATTAGGCTCGATCAAGAATAAAAACACGTTCTTTGCTAGAAGGAACATTTAAATAACGCAACGATTTTTTAGCGATTTCGCTAAACACCGGGGCCGCAACAACACCACCCCAGTGCAAACCCTTCGGGTTATCCATCATCACCAGTATTACCAAGCGCGGAGCATCTGCTGGCGCGTAGCCTATAAATGAAGAAATAAACTCTGTCTTGGAATAGGACCCGGTTTCCACAATATATTTCTGCGCGGTTCCGGTTTTTCCTGCCACATCAAATCCTTCTACAGCCGCTTTTCCTCCTGTCCCATTTTTGACAACGTATTTCAAAATTTCCATCATCTGCCGGCTGGTTTTTTCAGATATAACGCGCCGGATTTTCTTTGGCTTGATTTCCTCGACAATTTTTCCATCCCGCATTAACGCCTTGGTTATGTGCGGTTCCATTAAGGTTCCGCCATTGGCAATGGCGCTTAGCGCTACAACCATTTGCAATGGAGTGACAGCTATTTCGTGCCCAAAGGATATGGAGGCCAAAGAAAACTCTGTCCAATCTTGTTTTTTCCCCAGGAGACCAGGAGATATGCCAGGCAGACGAACCTTTGATTTTTTACCAAAACCAAATTTCTGAATGTATTCGTAAAAAGAATCCTTGCCAAGTTTCTGAGCAATTTTTATTGCCCCTATATTGCTTGATTTGGCAATAATTTCCTGCATGGTGAGCGAACCGAATTGATGGCCTGAAGCCTCGCCAATATTTTTTCCACCAATTTTGAAACTTCCATTTTCACAGAAAAATTTCTCTTGAGGTTGCGCTATACCTTTATCCAGAGCAGCGGCAGCAACAATGGGCTTGAAGATGGACCCCGGTTCATATGAACTGACAACGGTATTATTCTTTCTTGCCTCCGCAGTGAACCCATTAAAATTATTTGGGTTAAATTGAGGCACGTTTGCCATTGCATAAATTTCTCCGGAATTAGGGTCCATGACCACAGCCATTCCAGAGTCTGCTTTATATTTGTCCACCTGCTTTTTTAAATGGTATTCGGTGGTAAATTGAATAACCTCATCCAGCGTGAGCATTAAGTCGTAATTACCCAAGGTGGTGCGGGAAAGATTCCCGAGGATTCGAATATTTCTCCCCTTACCATCCTGCTCAATGGGCTGTGAATAGACAATTCCCTTTAGTTTTTCCTGATAAGTATGTTCGATTCCAGCTAAACCCAAATCATCGGTTCCAACAAAGCCAATGACGTTGGCCGCTAACTCACGTTTTGGGTAAAACCTTTTTTGCTCAGACCGGAATTTAACCCCTGAAAGAGCGGATTTTTTAAGATGCATCGCTTCATCTGCCGAAACTTTTCTTTTAATCCATACAAATTTTTTATCTGAAGATACTTCCTTGTATACGCGATCGTAATTTTTGTTCAGGGTTGAGGCGAGCACCTTGGATGTGAATTTCCTGTCTCTTACCTCTTGGGGAACGACAAATACGGATTCGACTTCAAGGTTGGTAGCCAATTCATTACCATTGCGATCAAAAATGGTTCCTCGGCCTAAATGAGTTTCCAGAGTCCCACGATAAGGTTGTTTTTCTGATTTCGCCAAAAGGGCTTCGTGTTGAACGATTTGCAGATCGGCAAGTCGAACAATGAGAGTGATCGCGAAAAGAAAAAGAAGGCTAGACACAAAAATCAATCTAGTCTTAACCACACTTCGAAAGGAACCCGATGCTGATTTTTTATTTTTTGCCATAACTTTATTTTAAAAAAATAGTTGTTACTTGCTCTTTTTTCGGCTCAATCATTCCGACTTCATTTTTCGCAAGGGCCTGAATTCGATACAACGACTGCAATGTTTCTCTCTCTAAGCGCAAGAGGTGGTTCTCGCTTAACAACTCTTCTCGTTCGGCGGCAAGAGCCTGATAGTCGTAGGACAATTTCACTTTCCTCACATTCGGCCATACCAACGCTAATGCGACTAGCATCATTAGTACCGAAATCAGGAAAATCATTCGAAAACCTTTCGGCGCAAGGTGAAATCTTCCCTGGGTTAAAAGACGAGAAGCGTTAAACATATATTCTTTCCGCCACCCTCAATTTCGCGCTGATCGCTCTAGGGTTCAGCGCAATCTCTTCTTCCGAAGGGTATATGGGACGACGTGTATGAATTTTTAAAGTCGGCTTGTTGCCACAAATGCAAATTGGAATTTTGGGCGGACATGTGCAGCCCTTTTCTTCCGCACGAAAAAATGTTTTCACAATCCTATCTTCCAGGGAATGAAAAGAGATGGCTACAATCCTTGCCGAAGAATCGAGAAGTTGAATCGCATCGCTCAATACAGTTTTTATTTGCTCAAGCTCGTTATTAACTGCTATGCGCAAAGCTTGAAAAGTTCTTGTCGCAGGATGAATCCTCGAGTGCCTTGGCGATCTGACTACTCGCGAGATAATTTCAGAAAAATGTGATGTTGTAGTGATTGGTGCTATCTCCTGTTCTCTGCGAATGGCGCGCACGATTTTTTTTGCAAACCTCTCTTCACCAAAATTTTTTATTATAGAAACCAATTCGGCGTCCTTAAGTTTTTCGAGAAGGTCTGCTGCTGTGGTTTTTTGTGAGTTATCCATTCTCATATCGAGAGGCCCGTTATTTCGAATGCTGAATCCGCGTTCAGGCGTGTCTAACTGGGGAGAGGAGACACCAAAGTCAAGCAGCAGCCCATTGATTTTAGTTTGGCCAGATTGGGTTACGATATCCCGCAGGTTTTCCAATGAACCGTGAACGAATGTGACCCTGTCCCGGAAGCAATTGAGTCTTTCCCTGGCTCTTTCAATGGCAGACTGATCTCGGTCAATGCCGAGCACTCTGATTTTTGGCCCTGTGTTTTTGAGGATGAATTCCGTATGTCCTCCATCCCCTAATGTGCCATCCACGATTACACCCTCCATGTGAATATTCAGATAATGAAGCACTTCATTTCTCATTATCGATTCGTGGTACGTTGGCATGATCTTCCCGAGACGATTCGGTGGTTTTAAAATAAAAAACTACCGGTGCCTCGTTCCTTTACTCGCCTCCCTGTTTATCCCATCTATCGGGAGACCAGATTTCAAATGTTTTAGACATTCCCACCAGTACGGCTTCTTTATTGAGTCCAGCTAAATCTCTCAAATTAAGAGGCAATAGAATTTTTCCAGACTTCATTTCGCAGTCCGTGGCGCGTGAATAAAATTCTCGCAGGCGGGTCCGATCTTCTTTATCAAAAGCATTAAGAGAACTTAACTTGTCTTCGTTTTCGGCCCATTCTTTTTGTGGGAAAACTACTAGAAATGGTTCCATGGCACACACCACCAGTTGTGGCCCGGACTGCTCCAAAGTTCCGCGAAATTTCGCGGGAACGTTAAATCGGCCTTTATCGTCCAGACTGATGTTGTAGGTACCTAAAAAACTACTCATTGCTCTACCTGAAGGTTTGACGGAAAGTGACATAAAGTTACATTTCTAGACACTTTAGAACACAATCCTATCATAACCCGACAAACTGTCAACCTAAAAGAAGACAAAAATGCTGTTTTTTGGAGAGCTAGAAATCGTATAAGTTTTTATTAAAACAGGGTTTTCTCGATATTCTCAGAGGTTGTCCTCGGCTTCTTGAGAGATTTTTCGGGTTTTTGGGGCCTGACACTTCCAGGATTTTCTAATGGATGGACGGGGGCTTAGATGGCTTCTTGGTTTTGCGGATGAGGAAATTGGTTCAAAACGGGAAAAATTGGGATTGGTTCATTATATATATAGGCAACCTTGAGCGATTAGGATAGAAAGCGTAATTACCTCTTTCGATTTCAATGGATTTGCTTTGACAAGTCCAAATTCCTGATGCTACTATGAAAAAAGCCTTAAATGATTATGTATATTACCTTTTTCCAAAGGATTAGAACCGGTTATGAAGCAGAAAAAAATCAGATTTTTGGTAGGTAGCTTATTGATAGTAGGGGCGATCGGTTATTTAATCACAATGGGGATAAGCAATACCTCACAGTATTTTTTTACGGTGGATGAATTGCTCAGCCAGAAAGTCTCCTATGCCGGAGCCGGGATGAAGGTTAAGGGCAATGTGGTTAATGGTTCCATTCAAAGAGATCCTAACGATTATTTAAATGTGAAGTTTTCAATTGAGGAGAAAGAATCCTCTATCAATGTAACTTATCAAGGGGTAACGCCTGACATGTTTGCCGATGGCCGTGAAGTAGTGGTAGAAGGGACATTAGGGAAAGATGGTGTCTTTCATGCAAATACTTTGCTGACCAGTTGCCCTTCAAAATATGAGGCGGAAAAAGAAGCAGGTAAAATGCATCCTGGAGCCCTGAGTACCGATAAGTATAAGGAGCCCGGTCTGAAAAAGGTGGACGCCTTACCAAAGA
>JABJCF010000296.1 GCA_018665625.1 Nitrospina sp.
AAAACAAAAACAAAACCTAAAGCAAAAACAAAAGCAAAAACAAAACCTAAAGCAAAAACAAAAGCAAAAACAAAACCGACTACGACCAAAGTTGCAAAGCCTAAAAAAGTGCTCCTAAACGCAACGACAATTAAAATTCGCGAACAACTAACTACCAATAAGCAAGAATTACTTAATATTATCCAAACGAATCAATCTGCAGAAAGAAACTCAACCGAGTCAAATTTTAGCAATGAAATAGATATGGCCTCCGACCTTGAAGGGAGGGAAATGATGTTCCAGTTAACAAGTAGAGACCTAAATGAATTAAAGAGAATTCAGGATGCAATATATAGAATTGACCATGGGACCTATGGTATCTGCGATGTTTGCTCTAAGGGAATCAGTCAAAAACGATTAAAAATTCTACCTTTATCTTCTCTCTGCATTGATTGTAAAGAAGAAATGGAACGCTTATAAAAAATCTAACACTCTACTTGCCATGGCATTTTTTGAATTTTTTTCCACTGCCACAATGGCAGGGGTCATTTCTGCCTACCTTCTTATCATCTCGCCGAACAGTCGTTACCGCAGGTTCTTCTGAGTTTGACCCTCTATGTTCCACAACTTGTTTTTTTTCACTTTGATCAGCCATTATCGACTCCGAACCTTCTTCAACTTGAACCTTGAAAAGATATTCAGTTACACCCTCACTAATGCGCTGCATCATTAGGCTAAACATTTCAAACCCTTCTTTTTTATATTCAGTCAATGGGTTTTTCTGTGCATAACCACGTAATCCTACGCCATCTTTTAAGTGGTCCATTCCCAACAAATGATCCTTCCATAAGTTATCAATTACCTGAAGCATTATCATTTTCTGAAGATGACTCATCATTTCTGGATCTAAACCCTCTTCTTTGACAGAGTAAACTGTTTGAAGAGAATTCATAATAGTCTCATGAAGTTTTTCACGGTCACAGTCCTCTAGCGAAAGATTAGAACTATCACCAATCGCTAGGCTCCCATCTTCTTTTTTTGAAACAGAAACCAAAAATTGTCGCTCCATAAACTCATTGAGGCTTTCGATATCCCATTCTTCTGGGAAAATTTTTTCATGCGCAATTTCATCTAGGGTGGATGAAACTAATTCTTCAGCCATCACCATAAGCATTTCTTTATGGTTATCACTATCGAGAACTTCTCTTCGCAAACTATAAAAGACTTCACGTTGCCTGTTCATAACATCATCGTACTCAAGAAGGTGCTTACGAATATCAAAGTTATGAGCTTCAACTTTTTTCTGTGCATTAGCTACGGCTTTACTAACCATTGGGTGCTCAATAGGTTGTCCGTTTTCCATGCCAAGTTTTCCCATAATTCCCGAAATCTTCTCTGAACCAAATATCCTCATCAAATCATCTTCTAGCGAAAGAAAAAAACGAGATGAACCAGCGTCTCCTTGCCTTCCTGATCTTCCTCTTAACTGATTATCAATTCGACGGCTTTCATGTCGTTCAGTACCTGTAATATGTAAACCTCCTAATTTATCTACACCCTCAGCTAAAACAATATCCGTCCCCCGACCTGCCATATTAGTCGCTATAGTAACGCCACCTTTACTGCCTGCTTGCGATATAATTTCAGCTTCTTTTTCGTGGTGCTTTGCGTTAAGTACGTTATGTTTTATTCCGTATTTTTTCAGGTAAATACTCAACTGTTCAGATTTTTCAATTGATATTGTTCCTACCAAAACGGGTTGGCCCGATTTATTACACTCCCTTATTTCTTCAATAATCGCGTCAAATTTTTCTTGTTCAGTTCGATATATCAAGTCAGAACGATCATCACGAATCATTTGCTTATTAGTTGGTGCAATAACAACTTCTAACTTATAAATGGAATTAAACTCTTCAGCTTCGGTATCAGCGGTACCTGTCATTCCCGAAAGCTTATCGTACATGCGAAAATAATTTTGAAAAGTAACACTGGCAAGTGTTTGATTCTCATTTTCTATGTTGACACCTTCCTTAGCCTCTAATGCTTGATGAAGTCCATCACTGTACCTTCTTCCTGGCATCATTCGACCTGTAAATTCATCAATGATAACTACCTCACCATTATTAACCACATAATCCACTTCATTTTTAAACAACGCGTGAGCCTTTAAAGCTTGCTGCACACAATGTAGAATCTCTATATTCTTTGGATCATAAAGATTCTCAATATTTAAAAATTTTTCGACCGCGCCAATACCTTCGTCATTTAAAGCTGCTGAACGAGCTTTTTCATCTACATTAAAGTGTTTATCTTTAACTAGTTTTGGAATAACCTTTAGAGCTTCAGAATATTTTAAAGTTGATTCCTCAGCCGGGCCAGAAATAATGAGAGGTGTCCTCGCCTCATCAATTAATATCGAATCTACCTCGTCGACAATAGAAAAATTAAGCCCTCTCTGAACAAAGTGTTCAGCAGAAAATTTCATATTATCCCTTAGATAGTCAAACCCAAATTCGTTGTTGGTACCATAGGTAACATCACATCTATAGGCCTCTTTCCTTTCCTCTTCTGGTATATCATGGTAAATACGGCCAACGGTAAGCCCTAAAAACTCATAAATAGCACCCATCCACTCGCTATCTCTCTTAGCTAAATAGTCATTAACCGTAACTACATGAACCCCCTTACCTTCTAATGAATTTAAATAAACAGGAAGCGTTGCTGCAAGTGTCTTTCCTTC